>CAYUZM010000306.1:0-6779 GCA_964449665.1 uncultured Solibacteraceae bacterium | reverse complement strand
CTTGAGCCGTCCCCTGCGTGCCGAGCAGCGCGATCTATCGAATCAGTTCGCCACCCGTGGACTGAACCGGTTTGAGGGCGTAGCGTGGCATATGGGCGACTCGGGTGTGCCGGTCTTGGATGCGACGCTGGCCGACATGGAGTGCGAAGTGGAACAAGCCGTCGAGGCGGGCGACCACGATGTGATGATTGCGCGCGTAGTGAAGGCAACCGTTCATGGCGGGCACCCGTTGCTCTATTTCAACAGCGCCTACGCAAGTATTCGAGGGTAATGAATGAGCGCGCTATTTGGACGCATCGCCGCGGGAAGCGGACTGTTGAGTGGGACGGGCTGGATTCACATGGGGTTCGCCGTGGTGTTCATTCTGTGCGGAGCGTTCGACGCCACCGAAGTATATGGCGCCAATGTGTGGGCGAAGCCGGTGAAGTTCTGCGTGTCCATCGCGATCTACGTCTGGACCATGGCGCTGCTGCTCGGTCCCCTCGACGGATGGCGGGCCAAACCCTGGCTGGCGCGAGGAATTGCCATCGCGATGTTCGCGGAGATCTCACTCATCGCCATGCAGTCGGCTCGCGGCGTGCCGTCGCACTTCAACAATAAGACCCCCTTCGACGCGGCCGTGTTTGGCGTCATGGGATTGATGATTCTCCTCAACACGCTGCTCGTGTTCGGCGTCTTCATCGGCTACGTGTGGCGTGAAGTGGCGCTCGATGGCTTGATCGTGGCGGGCGTGCGAACGGGGCTGGTGCTCTTCATGATGGGGAGCCTGGTCGGCGTCATCATGGTGGTGCTGCAAGGGCACACGATCGGAGCCGGCGACGGCGGTCCGGGATTGCCGTTCCTGAACTGGTCGACCGCGCATGGCGATTTGCGCGTCGCACATGCGGTCGGATTACACGCGCTGCAGGCGATTCCTCTGGCCGCCTGGTGGATCTCCACGCGCATGCGCGGAACGAGCCGTTCGATGCAGGTGCTCGCGCTTCTGGCTGTTTCGCTGGTCTACCTGGGCGGCTTGCTGTTCACCCTGCGGCAGGCGTTTGCGGGAAAGCCGCTTGTGGGTTGATCACCCGAAGCGGGGCGATACACCGTCCAATTTGACACTCGGCGGCCCTTTTTCACGCAGGTTCCTGTAGATCGGAGGAATTGTGACTGCCGCGGACTACGTGAAGCAGTATCACGATATCGTTGTACCCAAATTTACGCTGGCCGAAGGACCGTGGCGACTGTTCGGCGGCGGCTCTGTCGCTGCGCCCGTGACGGAGTATTGCAACGCTCTCCATGCGATGTACTCGGGCAAATCGTTCAAAGACCGTTGGAAGTTCTATGAGGAACTCGTGCGCTTTTTCCGCGACAAACGCGCGAGGGAGGAGTTTTCCGGCATCACGTGGGGAAATGGACCCGGCCTCGTCAATTCCTGGGCGCCGGTATCGGGATTCACCCGAAGTGATATGCAGGCATCGTTCGAAGGCAAAGCGCCGCCGGCGAAGCTCGCCCAGACGATTCAACTGATCAGCTACTGGGCGGCTTACCGAGCGCTGGTGGATGGCGTCGCCACGCAGTCCGTGCCGGAACTTGTGAACGACTATCTGGGAGTGGACTGCAATGGCTTTGTTGGCAACTATCTCAAAGAGAAATTCGCCAATGCGAAGTGCAAGCCTTCGACTCCCGAAGAGCAGTACCTCGTGTGGGGCAAGTACGGTGGAGTGATTCGCAAGAGCACGGAGGATTTGGCCATCGACGACGTGATCGTGTTTGAAGGCCACATCGCGATCATCAGCAAGGTCGTGCTGGCGACGTCGAAAGAGGCCCTGGTGGAGATCTCCGAGTCGCGCACGCGCAAAATGGCGCCGGGCGGGCCGCAGACGAACTCCTGGTACATCCGCTATAAGGACGGCGCTTTCGACATATTGGATCGGGACACCGCGGTCAAAGGAATTTGCCGCATTGCCGGCATGGAGTGAGGCGTTGGAAGCGGTTCGGCCCCGCAACTGGCTAGAAGGGAAGGTCTTTGGCGGGAGCGGCACCGGTGGCCGACTTCGCAAGGAAGATGTATGGATTGATCGGCGTCCCGCCCTGCCGGACTTCGTAGTGGAGGTGCGGCGACGTGACGCGGCCACTCGCTCCTGACAAACCGAGAATCTGCCCCCGGCGAACCTCTTGCCCCGGCACCACGTTCAGGCGCGAGAGGTGTGCATAGTACGATTGCAGGCCGTTGCCGTGATCGACGACCACCAGACGCCCGTAGCCGCCGTACACCTCGGCTACACTCACGACGCCATCGGCCGCGGCCTTCACCGAAGTGCCGACATTTGCCGATAGATCGACGCCCGTGTGGAACGCGCCTTCACCCGAAAACGGGTCGATGCGCCTTCCGAACGTCGAGAGTAGCCGGCCTTGCAGGGGCCACAGACTTGGCCGTACGTTAATCTGCCAGAGGCGGGGATATTTGCGAAAATTGCGCGACAGTTGGGCGGATTTCAGGAAGTCGTAGCTGTCAAGCGTTTCCTTGAAGTTGGGGAGCAGCGCGCCTTCGGCCGAAATGTCGCTTGGGCCTTCCAGTTTCTGCTTCACGCCGTACGCAAGCGTCACTTCACTGGCTAGCAACTGCAATGTGGCGAGCTGCTCGTTGGTCTGGACGTTTGATTTTTCCAGGCGCGCATACTGCTCGCGGAGGGAGTCAAACTGCCGTTGCAACGAATTGTAGTTCGCCACTTTCCACGCCATGCGGGCATAGCTGCCCACCGCGCCAAGCACGGAGAACAACCCGAGAAAGGCAAATGCCAGCACAACATACACGGCCTGATGGGGAATATGAAGACGACGGAGACGCCCATGGAATGAATGGGCGAGTACCACGATAAAGTAAGATTGTTGCTTCATTACGTTCAGGGTGCGGGTCGGAGTTCCCGCCGGCTCGAAGCTGGACCTTCCTATGGAGCCACTTCACGGACTACTCGGGAACGCTTGTACTGTTCCGCGAAACTATCCGTCTACCGGACCGGTTCGACCCCAACTACTCAGATCGGCCAGCCGATATTGCTAGTTTAGAACGAAACATGAATCCTACCAATTTTCGGGGTGTATTGTCAAGCTACAACCGGTGTGTCAGACCGCCCCGCCAACCCCACCTCGGCTACTTCGCCATTCCTTCCAACATATTGATATCAAAATGTTTGTACAACCCGAGCGAGAAGATCTCCGGCACATCCAGGTAGTTTACCGGGCGGTCTAGGAGTTCTCCGAGGCTACTCAGGGATTGCCTCGTTTGAAGATCCGAATATTGGCCTTTATCTAACACTTTTGCGGTGAGCGCGACGAGTTGGCTGCGCGGACCTTGCGTAAGTATCCTCACGCGCTCCGCGCCGTATCGCGCCTGAACGAACTTCGTTATCCCGGCCAGTTGCGCCGCCTGCACCGCCAGCGGCCGCTCCCCCGTCATGTAGAAAAATCGGGCGTATAGTCCTGCACCACTGCTGCCGGAACGCACCGGAGCTTCGTCGCCGATCAGCATCGGGTCGATCACCATCACGGACTCGCCCCCGTTCAACCGGTCGCTGGCCTCGCCCGCCAACTCCTTCTTTCCGCCTTCGGCGAGCATGATAGTCACCGTCTTGGCGGCGGGCCGCTCATAATTGGCCAGCCAGACCCCGGTCGCCGAGAGTCCGTTCGTGAAATCAATCCGATAGCCGGTCGATTCCACGCCCTTCGATTTCGTGCCTCGGAGAGCCCAAGCGTGCCTTACCGCCGTGGGTTCGTAGCGAAGGAGTTTGCGCAGGTCTTCGGCTGTGCCTTGCCGCGGACCAAGCTTGGATGCCACCGAGCGCGCGAGGCCCAGAATCGTCAGATTGTCGCCCGGTAGGCCCACGGTCAACTCGTCCTTGGACCGGACGTCGCCCAGCATGTCGGATTCGCGCTCCGGCGCCGTCAGGCCAAACGCCTGCGCGAAAAAGCGGTAGGAGGCCATGCGGTCGTCCCACTCGTAATTGTGGTCGCCCGGGTCGCGGTTCTCGTGCCATTGGAAGAGCTTCTCTTTGCCATAGGCGCGGTAAAAGCGGAGAATCGCGTCGTAAATATGCGGCTTCACCAAAGGCGCACGGAAACAGCAGTCGTCTTCGGCATTGCCCGTGATTAGGGCCGGCCGCGGCGCAAGCATCGCCGTGAAGTGCGTGTACTCTTGCCCGGCGAGAAGATCGGTTGCCGATTGCTCGTGGTCGCCCATGTCAGCCGTTCGTTCGAGCTTGGAAACCATCGCCGAATATCCGGCCACGGGCATGGCTGCGGCCACGCGCTCGTCGAGCGAGCTGAGCGTGATCGTCTGCCAGCCGCCGCCGCTCAAGCCCGTGACGCCGATGCGCCCGCGATCCACCTTGGCGTGTTCCCACAAAATGTCGATGCCCTTGCGCATGTTGAGGTAGAAGATGCCCAGGCCGTTCATGCCCACCAGGTCGAGGTGCGCGCCATTGTAGTGCGTGTTGCCCTCGCCCACGAGTTCGCCATAGAGAAGCCACTCGACGTTGAGCGCATAGATGCCCATGCGCGCGTACTGCACGCAGCGCTTTTGCTTGTAGTCGACCGCCTTGCCGACCGGACCGACGTGGCCGTTCACATTCACGATGCCGGGCGCTTTGCCCTGCGCGTTTACGGCGGGCCTCTCCGGTTCGTAGAGCAGCGCCGAACCCCAAAAACCGGGCACAATCTCGTAGCGCAGTTTGCGGATGCGATAGCCCTTGCCTTCGATCACGCCGCGATCTTCCACCTTGAGCGGCGCCTTTACCCATTCCTCAGGCCAGCCGTTGTAGACCACTTCGCGCAGCACCTTTTCGCGGATGCGCTTCTGTTCGGCGGTCCACGACGCGGCGGTGGGTTGCGCGGGAAGCTGTGGAATCCGCGTGAAGAAGTATTGCCGGATCTCGTTTGCCGCTTGTTCGGCCGTAGTGAGCGGTGGTTCGAGCAGCAGGCGCAACTGGCCGGACTTCGATTGCGGCCAGAGCAGTGCGGAGGAGGCGAGAAGAAGCAGAAGGGCGCGGGTCATTCCCGCTGATTTTACCCTTCCGCGAGCTTCTTCAGGGATTCGCTGTAGGGCGCGCGCGCCACGCCGCGCTCGGTAATGATGGCGGTGACGTACTTTGACGGCGTCACGTCGAAGGCAGGATTCTGCACATCAATGCCTTCGGGCGCGACACGCACGCCGAAGACTTCGGTTACTTCTTTGGCCGCGCGCTGCTCGATGGGAATCTCGTCGCCTGAGGCGAGCGTCAGGTCGAGCGTGGAGATGGGAGCGGCCACATAGAACGGCACGTTGTTCTCTTTTGCGAGCACGGCCACGGAGTAAGTGCCGACCTTGTTCGCCACGTCGCCATTCCCCGCGATGCGATCAGCGCCAACGACGACGCAGCCGATGCGCCCCTGGCGCATGAAGTAGCCCGCCATGTTGTCGGTGATGAGCGTTGTCGGAATTCCATCCTGCTGCAGTTCCCACGCCGTGAGCCGCGCGCCTTGCAGGAAGGGACGTGTTTCGTCGGCGAACACGTCGATCTTTTTGCCGGACTCGATGGCCGCGCGAATCACGCCGAGCGCCGTGCCGTAGCCCGCCGTGGCGAGGGCGCCCGCGTTGCAGTGCGTCAGCACGGTCTTGCCGTCCGGCACCAGCGGCGCGCCATGGCTGCCCATGGCTCGATTGATCTCGATGTCCTCTTCCTTGATCAGTTGCGCTTCGGCCACAAGCGCCGCGCGGATCTCCTCCACGGGCTTCCCACGAAGCGTCCCGTATAGCCCTTTCATGCGATCGATGGCCCAAAACAAATTGACGGCCGTGGGCCGCGTGCCCGCAAGCCGCGCACAGATGCGTTTCATGGCTTCGTCCATCGACGCCGCGTCGGCCTGCTGCGCGCCGATCGCCACACCCATCGCCGCGGCTACGCCAATCGCCGGCGCTCCGCGAATGATCATGTCGACAATGGCGACGGCGACCTCTTCATAGTTCACACACGTGACGTAGACGACCTCGCGCGGCAGTTTCGTCTGATCGATCATGACGACGCCCGCCGGGGTCCATTGAATGGTTTCTACCATGGGTTGAGGGTATAGCCTCCCTGTACAAGAAATGCGCTGAAGAACGTCAAGTTGTAGGTGGCGTGCATGCCCACCGCCGCCGCGGTCGATCTGGTTGCAACGCGCGCAATGCCGAAGCAAACGCCCGCGCATCCCACCAACACCACGTGCACCCACGACCAGCTATATTGCGGGCCGTGCAGCAATGCGAAGGGAAGCGCCGCGATGCCGATCGCCACCGCCGGGCCGAACGAACGCGCCAGAAGCGGAAGAATGAATCCGCGAAAGGCAAGCTCCTCGCACAATGGTCCAAGCGTGGTGGCAAATACTCCGAGCGCGAAAATGCTGGCGCGGTCGCGCAACAGATCCGTCATCGGCGTAGGTGTTTCCGGGGCCTTCAACAATACGCCCGCAATCGCCAGGCCGAGTGCCACCGCCGGGCCCAGCATGAAACAGAGTGCAATCCCGCGCTTGGAAGAACTCCAAGACAACGACGACCAGAACGGGCGCCCGTAGCGGAAGCGCAAGATGAAATAGAGCACGCCAAACCACAACCCGTAGCCAGTGAATTGGCCAATGAGCAGCGGAAGCGCGCGGCCCGACTCAGGCGGCAGCACGCGATTCAGCCCGGCCATAATCAGCACGGCGGCAAGCGCGCACGGGATCGCCGCGCCCAGAAATAAGATCAGATCGTCGTAGCCCCAAAACGGATACGGCTCCGCCGCGGC
>CAYUZM010000305.1:0-6798 GCA_964449665.1 uncultured Solibacteraceae bacterium | reverse complement strand
AGGCTCGCCTCGGCCGCCAGCGCCGCTTCCGAGTGGCTCTCCAGCGGAAACTGCTTGAACACGAGCCGCACGTCTTGGGGATACGCCGCCGCGATCTCGGCCAGAGCCTTGGCGCCGGTGCGGCAGAACGGACATTGGAAATCCGAAAACTCGACAATAGTCAACCGCGCCGACTCCGGGCCCAGCGCCGGCGCGCCCGCCGTCTTCAGCTCCACCGGCTGGTTCGCCAGTTCATTCTGGATCTTCGCGATCAGCGCCGCATCGCCAAGTGCAGCCTTCGCCACCGCGCGCGGCTTGCCCGCCTGAATCTCCCGCGCCACCGCTGTCGCCAGCGCCCGGCTCACCATGCAAGTCCGATCCTGCGCCAGACAAGGCGCGATCTTCATGTTGCACCCGCAGTTGCAACCCGCCTCCTGAGCGATGGCGAGCACCTGCGCCTTCTGCACGGCCGTCAGTCCATTGACCTTCACCCCCGGAAGTCCACCCGCACGCTCCGCGCTCACCTCGGACGTCTGGCCCGCAAGGAACGTGGAGAAAAGAACTAAGCTGGCAATTAGGCGCATAGCCACCATTGTGACAATTTACAGAGCCTCGATGGGACGGCCAACCCAAGGCGCACGGCCAATCGTCACGCCGTCCACATCTCCATCAAGTAAACTCAGAACTCCCGATCGGAAAGTCGATTTCATCATGAAGTAGAAGAACAACGGCTCCACACTCGATGGTCTCTTGCGCGAACGCGGCCTCGCGACCCTCAAGAAAATTACCCCAATTACGCGCCGCACAGTCCATCTTGACCTTGTATAGCCAATCGGAAACCCTTATGCCAGCTCCATCGAAACGAATGCTTCGCGGTTTAGCGGTGGCACTCGGCGCAGCGTTCGTTTTCCCGCCGCCGCTCCCCGCCGGCACGGTCCGCGACCCACTTCAGATCGACCACTTCGTCCGGCTTGGATTCCCACATGCCACGGTACGCCGCTCTTCGATAAACGCCTGGACACAAGAGTTTGCAGGCACTCGTGTGTCTGACTATTTCCGCCAGAACTCACACTACGTGGAAGTGATCGGCCAACCGGAACCTGATGAATCCGGCAATGCCACCAGCGTCGTCGACGACCTCCCGCCTTCTCACCGCAGGCTCGCTCAGGTGAAAGTCGTGTCCTCGTCGATCGGCCGCAACCCCCATCCCGTCTACGTGGCCTTCTTCAACTACACCTTCCTCGATATCACTCGCTGCAACCAATGCGCCAGTCTCGCCAAAATCGCAATGTTCCAGCAGACCGGGGAAACATGGCAGGCGGAAATCAAACCCCTCCTAGGTCCCAATACCGCCATCAACACCGCAGCGTTCACGGATCTCACCGGCGATGGCATTCGGGAACTGCTCGTTGAAGTCGGGAGCGGAGTGAATGCCGTGAGCGAAACGACCCTCCACGTGTTCGACATCGCCAACCAAACTTTAGTTCCGCTCTGCGAAGTTCCAATCCGGTACGACAGCACGAACAGCGGATTCGATGCGGTGAAGTTCGAGAAGAAACTGGATGTCGCCAAAACCCGCGCCACGGGAGGAAGGCACTTGGTTTTTCGAGTCACGACATTCACGCACGACCGTGCGCTCTTGCCAGTTCCTCGGATTACCGAGGAGAAAGTCGCCACGAAAAATACCCCACCGAGACGCTGATCAGCGTAAATCATCGTCTCGCCCACCGCCATCCGTGATAGGCTCTCCCCAATCCACCATGCCCACCCATCGCCACTCCCTCAACCCCGCCACCGGACCCGAGTTCATCTCGCTCGCCGCCACCCTCATTTCGCTCGCCGCCGCCCTCATCGCCCTCGCCGCATCCACCCCCGCCCTCGCCCAACCCCCGCCCGCCGCCTTCTACGAAAACACCGCCAACATCCCCGTCTCCCCCGAAATCCACCCCGACCGCAAAGTCACCTTCCGCCTCTTCGCGCCCAAAGCCAGCGAAGTCCTCCTCATGGGCTCCCCCGGCATTCTCGAATTCACCAAAAAACCGCTGCCCCTCGATCGCGACAGCCAGGGCGTCTGGAGCCTCACCATAGGCCCCCTCGACCCCGGCTTCTACACCTACGGCTATGCCATCGACGGCGGCCTCCGCATGCCCGACCCCTCCAACCCCAACCTCGAACTCCGCCGCTGGGGCCCAACCAGCCTCTTCACCGTCCCCGGCCCCGCAAAGGCCCCCTTTGAAGAACGCCCCGTCCCGCACGGCACCATCCACGTCAACTTCTACGACTCGCCGAACCTGAACGCCTCCCGCATGGTCTACGTCTACACGCCCCCCGGCTACGAGACGGGCAAGCAGAAATACCCCGTGCTCTACTTACTCCACGGCAACGGACAAATCGAGGCTTCCTGGACGTGGACCGGCCGCGCCCACGTCATCCTCGATAACTTACTCGCCGAAGGTAAGATCAAACCCATGATCGTCGTCATGCCCTACGGCCACGTGCCGCGCGAAATCAAAACCGCTCAGGGCTCCGGTGCCTCGCCCAATGACCCCGCCGCCATCGAAAAGGAGCTCATCACCGCCGTCAAGCCCCTCGTCGAATCGAAGTACCGCGTGCTCACCAATCGCGCCAACCGCGCCATCGGCGGCCTCTCCATGGGAGCCGCCCAGTCCCTCGCCATCGGGCTCCACAACCTCGATCACTTCTCCTACATCGCCGCCTTCAGCGGCGGCGGCAACCGCGCCGAATGGGAAAAAGCGGACCCAGTTCTCTTAAATCAAAAGCTCAAGGTCCTCTGGCTCGGCTGCGGCACCGAGGACTTCGCCTACAAAAACGTCAAAGCCATGGACGACCTCTTCACGCAGAAGAACGTGAAGCACGTCTGGAACCCCTCCGGCGGCGGACATAGCTGGCCCAATTGGCAGGTCTACCTCTCCAAGTATCTGCCACTACTCTTCCGCGACTAAGTCCGCGCGCACCCACGGGCCACCCGCGCCACGGCGTCC
Source organism: uncultured Solibacteraceae bacterium (assembly GCA_964449665.1). Classification (GTDB taxonomy): domain Bacteria; phylum Acidobacteriota; class Terriglobia; order Bryobacterales; family Bryobacteraceae; genus JAFLBB01. The sequence goes on along the minus strand of CAYUZM010000305.1, from coordinate 3,817 downwards.
TCAGCCCGGCTCCGCGCCGCCCCGCGCCCGCCCTCACTCGTGATACGCTCCCCAATCAGCCATGCCCACACGCCGCCACTTCCTCAAAGCCGCCACCGGCGCAGCCTCCCTCGCCGCCTCCGCCGCGCTCCCCCTCCACACCCTCGCCGCCGCCCACAAAGGCAAGGTCAAAATCACTGCCGTCGAATGCATGATCGTCCGCGGCACCTGGGATTGGAACCTCATCCGCGTCAAGACCGACGCCGGCATCAGCGGCCTCGGCGAAGCCTACTGGGGGCCCGGCGTCAAAGACCTCGTCCTCAACCAGCTCGCCCAGCATGTAATCGGCGAAGATCCCCTCAACGTCGACAAGCTCTACACCAAGATGCTCATGAACAGCGCCGGCGCGGGAGCCCTCGCGGGCGTCACCGTTAGCGCCGCCAGCGGCATCGAAATCGCCCTCTGGGACCTCGCCGGTAAGTTACTCGATACTCCCTCTGTCAACTTACTCGGCGGACGCTTCCGCGATAAAGTCCGCTTCTACCGTACCCTCCAGGTCCCCGCCGGCGGCGTCGAAGATATGAGCGCCTGGCGCGCCCAGGTCGCCGAAGCACGCGCCGAAAAGTTCGGCTGGACCTGCTTCAAAACCCAAGGCGACGGCATCCCGCCCCGCGCCGATCCCACTTACTCCGAACCCGGCCACGACCGCTACACCCGCGGCCTCACCAACCGCGACCTCCGCCGCATCGAGAAGGCCATGATGACCTTCCGCGAAGCCCTCGGCGACGACCTCGACTTCGGCATCGAAGCCCACTGGAAATACGACGTCCACGACGCCATCAACATGGCCCACGTCATCGAACCCGCCAAACCCATGTGGCTCGAAGACCCCGTGCCGCCCGGCAACCCCGAATCCATGGCCTACGTCACCAAGGCCGTCAACGTGCCCGTCTCCACGGGCGAAAACCTCTACACCCGCGACGGCTTCCGGCGCTTGATCGAACTCCAGGGCACCGACTACGTCCACATCGACATCCCCAAATCCGGCGGACTGCTCGAATCCAAGCGCATCCACGACCTCGCCGAGCAGTACTACATCGCCACCGCCGCCCACAATCCCGCCAGCCCCGTCGGCACCATCGCCTCCGCCCACGCCGCCGCCTCCATGCGCAACTTCCGCGTCCACGAACTCGCAAAGTACATCGACTGGTGGCAGGACTTAGTCGTTCACGACGGTCCCATCTTCGAAAATGGTTACTACCGCATCCGCGACAAACCCGGCTACGGAGTCGAACTCAACCCCGACGTCGCCAAGGCACACTTGGCCCCCGGCGAAAAATGGTGGGGCGCCTAGCGCGCGATTCCGACGGTTTGGAAAACCACGAGGCCGCTGCGTTGAAGGGGGTTCATTTCTAAACTAGCGGCCCCGCGTACATTCGATCCTGACTCTGTCCGGCCGGCCGGAGCCGCCCATCCATCGCTCAAATCGATTCAAGAACCCTTGGCAATTGATCCCAATTGAATCAGAGTATAGGGCCCGCGAGAATCGCCTGTCAACGATAAACCGAAAATATTTCAGTTCTTTAGCGATAACTGTATCGTTAAATAATGCTATAATATATAATGCATGATTACGAACCCTTCACTGTACCCACCAGTTGCGCTAACTTGATTAGATGTTCTCCCGCCGCCCCCGTCTCTTGAAGGACTCCCGCCCATGAGAACCCGTATGAAAGATATCGCCGAAAAACTCGGCGTCTCCTTGATGACCGTCTCCAAGGCCCTCCGCGGCCACAGCGACATCAGCGAAGCCACACGCACCCGCGTCCTCGAATGCGCCGCCGAACTCGACTACCGCCCCAACTGGGTCGCCCGCAGCCTCGTCCTCCAGCGCACCAACATGATCGGCCTCGTCATCCCCGATCTCATGCACTCCTTCTTCGCCGAAGTCGCCCGCGGCGTCGGCCGCGTGCTCGAACCGCTCGCCTACCAGATCGTCATCTTCAACTCCGACGAAAATCCCCAAACCGAAGCCAACCAGGTCCAGCTTCTGCTCGAACGCAATGTCGACGGCATCATCCTCGCCTCCACCCAGGCCAACGGCACGCCCGACCTCCCCGCCCTGTTCAAACGCTACCGCGCGCCTTATGTGTTGATCGACCGCATGCCCGCCGGCCCCTCCGCTCACTTCGTCGGTGTCGACGACGCCGCCATCGGCGAACTCGCCACCATGCACCTCATCGAACAAGGCTGCGCCCGCATCGCCCACCTGCAAGGTCCCGCCGCCGCCACTGGCATGGGACGCCTACGCGGGTACCGCCGCGCCCTCAAACACGCCGGCATGGAGACTCGGCCCGAATACATCCTTCCGGCCCGCCACGACGACGTCTCCGGCTACCAGGCCATGATGCGCCTCCTCGCCCTCCGCCCCCGCCCCGACGGCGTTTTCTGCTACAACGACCCCGTCGCCGCCGGAGCCATGAAAGCCGTCCTCGATTCCGGCCTCGACGTCCCCGGCGACGTCGCCATCATCGGCGCCGGCAACGTCCATTACTCCGACTTACTCCGCGTGCCCCTCTCCACCATCGATCAAAGCAGCTCCCAAATCGGCGAATCCGCCGCCCGCCTGCTTCTGGAATGCATGCAGGCAAGCGAACCAATCAAACCCAAACGCATCATCATCGAACCGCGCCTCGTGGTAAGAGCCTCCTCACAGCGCCGCTAGCGGCCTCCCGCGCCAATCGCATCCCGTTTCGCATCTGCGTGCATCGGCGTCCATCGGCGGCCCAACCACCGCCGCTTCGCCGCTCTGCACGCCCCCGCCGCAAAGGCGCTATCGTATTCCTGATGCTGCCCCGCCGCACCCTGCTCCAGACGCCCCTCGCGCTCGCGGCAGGCCACGCAGCCGCGGCCCCAAACAAAATGACCCTCAGCATGCACCAGTTCACCTCCGCCGGAGCCGGCTATCGCAAGTCCCTCGAAGGTTGGGCCAAGGCCGGCATCCGCCACGTCGAACCCGTCTCCAACTTACTCGACGAGTTCCTCAAAACCGATTCCCTCGCCGCCGCCAAACGCGTCCTCACCGGCAACGGCCTCACCATCGTCTCGGCCGCCACAGGCGTCACCGGCCTCTGGGAACCCGGCCCCCACTTCGCCGCCAACCTCGACCTGTTCAAGAAACGCTGCGAACAGTTCGCCTCGCTCGGCGCGCCCATCGTCTACTCGCCCTGCATCGCCTCGGCCAAGTTCACCCGGGACGACTATTCGAAATGCATCGACAACATCCGCCGCACCGCCGACGCCGCCCGCCAGTTCAACCTCAAAGTCGCCGCCGAGTTTGTTCGCAGTTCCACCTTCCTTGCCTCGCTTCCCACTGCCCTCCGCCTCCACCGCGAAGCCGCCCACCCCAACTTCGGCGTCTTATTCGACACTTATCACTTCTGGTCCGGGCCCAGTAAGTTCGAAGATATGGATCTCATTCGGCCGGGTGAAATCATTCACGCCCACTTAAACGATACACAGGACCTGCCCCGCGAGTTACTCGACCTCCAATCGCGCGTCATCCCCGGCGACGGCGTCGCCCCCCTCGCCAAGATCCTGCGCAAGCTCACCGAAAAAGGCTACACCGGGCCGATTTCGGTCGAGCTCTTCCTGCCCCAATACCAGCAAGCCGACCCCTACGAACTCGCCACCGAGATCAAACGGAAATCCGAACCGCTGCTCTTGTAACACCTGCCGCACTCCGCAGCCGCCGTGATACGATAACTCTCTCCGTGCTCGGCCAGCGCCTCGCCCACTACCAAATCACGAAAAAGATCGGTGAAGGCGGCATGGGTGT
>CAYUZM010000304.1:0-6803 GCA_964449665.1 uncultured Solibacteraceae bacterium | reverse complement strand
CAGTGCGGGCGAAGGACAAGACGCTGCCGGCGGGGCGCTACTTCGCCCACTTCCAGAGGTAGAAGGCGTCGCGGCCGGCGGCGCAGCGGACTGCGGATCGCCTCGCGGATGAGGCGGAGTTCGCCGGGGAAGTACGCAAATGTCCCGGCCATCCGGTCCTATTCCTAGGTAGCCGCATGTTCCCGCAGCGACGTCTCCCGTTCCGGCATCCGGAACCGCCCCAATTCATACCAATCCATCATGAAGCGGTATGTCTGCAAGGCTCCAACCGCGACTCCCACAATGCAGCAGTTTCCTCGATCACGTCCGGTTATAGCCACTGCGCGGACGCATGATCGCCCCGTCCCATCCGCCAAGATTGCGGATGCCAGGGCTGCCGCCGAAGACCACGATCGAATCCCGATGGATACCAACGACGTCGTCGAGGGTCAGATAGTGATGCTTCACCGCCGGTTAGTGGGCCAGCAATCGCATCAGAGTGGGATTCTCGCGCATGAATCGGCGGACCGCAATTCAGGTAGGTGACAGGCCGTCGTCCGGCGCTGTGAAGTGTGGCTCTCCCTGGGACAGTTCCGCGAGCATGGCCTCGGTTGCCGCTTCCAGATCGACACCTTCCGCGCGCCGGCTCTTGAGGTATTCCGCGACTGCAAGGATCACCTTCCCCTCGCTGTGCGTGAGCAGTTCCAGTGCTTCCAGCAAGGCGGCGTCCAGCATGCCTGCAGAATACCAACGCGGTCGCCCGGCTACTTCCCCCACTTCCAAATCGACGCCGCATTCTTCCCCAAGATCCACTCCTTATCCTTCTCCGCAAAATACGGAATGTCCTCGCGCACAAGGCGCAACTCGTCCGCAAGCGGGATGCGGCGCGTCGTGGCAACCATTCCCGTCCCAAACAGCAGCCGTCGCGGGCCGAATTTGTCGTACACCATTTGGCCAAACGGATGAACGTCTTTGTAGGGGTACTGCTTCGTCTTCGAAGCCGAGTAGAGTTCGGTGAACTTCACCCAGACGTTGGGATAGCGGGCGAGTTTCAGAAGCGAATCGTTCTCCACCCAGGGCGCGGTGGGTAGGATGTCGGGCCGGCCAAGGTGGTCAACGACAATCTTCACTTTCGGGTAGCGGCGCACCATGTCTTCGAGCTGCGGAATCTGCGCGGGAGCGAGGAACACGTTGAACACCGCGCCCAGCTCTTCCGCCTTCTTCCAAAGCGGGTAGTTAGAGGGCGCATTCAACCACTGGTCGTTCGGGAACCGTTCCGGCGGATGGTAGATCGGGCTGAGGCGCATGCCCGCCAGTCCGTTTTGCTTCATCTCGCGTTCAAGCGTGGCCGCGTTGTTCGGGTCGCGCGGGTCGATAAGTCCGTGGCCCACAAATCGATCGGGAAAGCGCCGCACGCAGTCTGCAATGTAGCGGTTATTCCAGCCGCTGGAGCGCTCCTGCACCAGCACGGCGCGGTCGACTTTAGCGCGCTTCATCTCCTCGATATACGTTTCGACGCTGCCGTCGGCCGTGGGCTTGCGGTAGTTGGGTTCGGGAGGTTGGAACGGATAGCGCGCGCTGTCGAGCGACCAGACGTGCATGTGAGTGTCGATGACGGGAGGCGGGGCGGCCACGGCGGGCAGGGCCGCCGCTGCAAGCAGAGCTTCGCGGCGCGAGAGGGTCGTCATGGCGGCGAGTGTAACAGATTAGCTCTGATATTATTGGCCCCGAATGAACCGACGAAACTTTTTCCGATCCTGCATCGGCGCGGCCGGCGCAATGACGATGGCAGACCGGGCCGACGCGGCGGGATTGCCGAAAACCAAGATCACCCGCATTCGCTACTACCGCACTCCCACCGATGCCGCCGGGCGCCCGAATACGCGGCAGCCTCTGTTCAACCAAAGCACCAACGTCGTGCTCGTGGAGACCGATTCGGGATTGATCGGCGTGGGCGAAGGCGGCGCGGCAAACACCATGGAGCAGTGCGCGGGCCTTCTCATCGGGCAGGACCCGTTTCGCACGGACCGCTTGTGGCAGGCGATGTATCGTTCCTACTTCTATCCGGCCGGGCGCGAGAAGGTGCACGCGCTCGGCGCCTTGGACGTCGCCCTGTGGGACCTGAAGGGCAAGGCGCTCGGCGTGCCCGTGTATCAGTTGCTGGGCGGGCAGTCGCGCGATTACGTGGAGTGTTATTCGACCGGCTATCCCGCAAAGGGTACGCCGAAGGAGGTCGCCAAGGCTTGCGTCGATGCGGGCTTCCGCGCCTATCGCATTTCCACCGACACGCGTGGCCCGGTAATGGACCGCTTCGATACCGTGAACCGCGTGTATGAGCTGTGCAAGCAGGTGCGCGAGGGCGTGGGGCGCGATGGCGGCTGGTGCATCGACTTCCACACCGAACTCGACATGCCCGACGCCGTCACGCTGGCGAACATGATCGAGCCGCTGCGGCCCTACTTTGTCGAGGACCTCGTGCGCAGCGAAAATCCCGGCGTCTACCGCACGCTGCGCGGGCAGGTAAAAGTGCCCATCGCCGTCGGCGAACAGTTCGGTCCGAAGTGGGATTGGAACGAATTGATCGAACACCACCTCACCGACTATGCGCGGGCTACTATCCCAAACGTCGGCGGCATCACGGAGTTTCAGAAGATCGCCGCGATGTGTGAAACCCACTACGTCGGGTTGGTGCCGCACTTCACGGGACCGATCTCTGAAGCGGCAATGGTGCATTGTTCAACCGTGTTTTCAGGCCCCGTGCTCATGGAGTTGGTGATGGGCGGAACGCGCCCCTGGCCGTATTTGAACGCGAGCTACGACCTGAAAGACGGCAAGCTGTGGCCGAACGAGCGGCCTGGGCTCGGGGTCGAGGTGGACACCTCGAAGCTGCAATTGATCGGCGATCACACGGAAGCCTATTCCCTCACGCCGATGCTGCGGCGTCCCGATGGTTCGTTGACGAACTGGTAGAAGCAGCGGCGGCACGCAAGAGCGTTCCCGATTGCCGCCGGACGGTGATCCCGCAGCCGCACTACCGCGTTGCGGCGGCAGGGCCGCTTCAGCGTCAAAGGCCGCTGGCGCGGCGCGCGAGCGCGGGCAGCGGCGGCGCCGCCAGCAGTGGGGCCCAGTAAAAGCAGACCGGAAGCGTGCAGAGCACCTCGCGCGCGGCGTCGAAACCGGTGAGCGTGCGGTCATCGAGCGTGAGGGCGAGGCCGGGCACGCTTGCCGTCTCGTATCGGTAAATGCCGAGCCAATCGAAAAATCGGAAGAACGCGACCCACCGGCGCGCAGCCGCGGACGACTCATCCCAAAGCACGACCCGGCTCCCAGGCGGGTGTTCCAAGAAAAGCAATAGCGGAGCCAGCGTGGTAATGCCGAACGTGAGCATGATTACCGTGAACCGCGCATTCATTCCGACAAAGATGTGGAGGTGGAGCAGGAACGCGAGCGCCACGGCGGCGCGGCGCAGCGAGGGTATCCACAGTGCAATCGGGAGGAAGAACTCCAGGCCCACCGTGGCGTACGCGGCGGCCATGGGCACCGCTGTCTTTGCGAGGTACGCCCCCAGCCACGTCGAGCGTGCGATCGGTTCGCCGGTCAGAAACGTCGAATCGACTTTCATCAGCGCGGTGTAGAAATAGACGATCGAAATCTGCAGGCGCGGCAGCAGCGTCGTCCACCGGGCCACAAGTTCCGGGCCGCCACGGGAGAGCCTTCGATCCACCGAGAACGAGCGTCCCGAGTCGGCAACAGTGAGCAGAAACACGATCAACAACATCAAGTAAAAGTTGTTGGCGTACAGGTTCTGGTCGAGTGCGATCTGATAGGCGAGGCAGGTGACGATGATGCCGCCGCTCAGGCGCGTCTTGAATCCCACGGCGAACGAAATGCAGGCCAACATCCAAACCGCCATGAACGGGAGAAGCGTGCCTTCGGTGAGCGCTGGCAGCCAGGAAACGCGGCCCGCGCGGATCGACTCGCCATGCAAAAGAGATCGAAGAGTCTCATACTGCGCGCCCGCCCGGATCAACGCGGCGATGCCCATTGCGATCCGCGCCAGCGCGGGCGGGCGGCTGCCGGTTTCGGCGCGGAAGAACCCGGCTAGCGGCATGGGAAGCGCTTCTCCTCGCCTGTTTTGACGTTCCGAAAAACGATACCGGCCGGCTGCGGCGTGAGGGCGCATAGATAAGGTGGTAGGATTCGTTCCCGGTTGATCTCCCCGCGGGACAGGTGCGCGCGGCCCGTCCGCAGCCGGATCTGGACAAGCGATTCCCGCGAGCCATCGGCGTACTCCGCGAACACCTCCCTGCGCGCGTCAATCGGAGCGAACATGGCCCAACGGAATGTGCCGTGATGGCGCTGCCACTGGTATAACGGCAGCCCGAGTTGGAACGCCAGATACGAGACGAAGAACGCCGCCGAAAGCCAAAGGCGCATGCGGTTGATGGTAACGGGCCGGGGTGGCGCGGCACAATAGGAGGACGATGGCGGCGAAGAAGATCGCGTCAAATACGGCAGCCAGTGCAACCGGTCGCGAGAATGTAGAAGCGTTTCTGCGGTCGCTCGAACATGCGCACAAAGCGGAGATTCTCGCCGTGCGCGAGATCATCCTCGGCGCCAACGCGAACATCGGCGAGGGCATCAAATGGAATGCGCCAAGCTTTCGCGCGGTGGAGTGGTTTGCCACCATTCATCTGCGCGAAAAGAACGGCGTAAGCGTCATATTCCACCTCGGCGCGAAAAAGCGCGCAATGCCGGACGCCGGGATGAGGATTGCCGATCCCTCGGCAATGCTGAACTGGCTGGGCGCGGACCGCGCGATGGTGACCTTTCGCAACGGTGACGACATTGCATCAAAGCGGGCGGCGTTTGAAAAGCTGATCCGCGCCTGGATTGCCTACCTGTAGGGCGGCGCCCTAACGGCTGGCCGCGGTTTCTTTGCGCAGCGTGCGGCCGGCCTTGGGGAGGGGCGAAATTTGGCCGCGATTGGGGATCGCGGGCCGGTTGATTTCCCACCAGTGCCGTGCGGCGGACTGGGTCCATGTGGCCGGAGCGATGGATTCGACAAGCCGGTCGGCGAGTTCGCGGCAGCCCTTCGGGCGGTCGTCGGGATGCTTGGCGAGGCACTGCACAATGAGCCCATCGAGCGCCGGAGGAATGGCCAGTTCGGTGCGTGCTGACGGCGGCAGCGGCGTTTCGTGCGTATGCGCCAGCGCCATCGCAAGGCCGCTCTTCTCCGGGAAGACGAGGCTGCCCGTCAGCAGGAAGTACGCCACGCAGCCGAGCGAGTAGACATCGGCCTGTCCGTCGAGGTTCGCTTTGCCGCTGGCGGCTTCGGGGGCCATAAACGCGGGCGTGCCGAGCGTCGTGCCGGGACGCGTGAGAATCTCGTCGTCGGGAACCGAAAGCGATTTGGCGAGACCGAAATCGAGTACCTTGGCGAAGTCGTACGTGCAGCCCTGTATGGAAAGGACGATGTTCGGCGGCTTGATGTCGCGGTGCACGAGTCCTTTGTCATGCGCCTCGGCGAGCGCGTCGCAGATCTGCACGAGGATGTGAACCGCGCGGGAGGCATCGACGGGGCCGTAGTCGCGAACGAGCTTGTAGAGGTCAATGCCTTCAAGCAGTTCCATCACGTAGTAAAAGGTTCCGTCTTCGGTCGAGCCGAAGTCGTAGAGCGCAACCGTGTGCGGGGAACTCAGGCTGGCGATAGCCTGCGCCTCGCGTTCGAAACGCAGTTTCACGGCCCGCACCTCCTGCGAATAGGCTCCGTGCACCGCTTCCGGCCGGATGAGCTTGATCGCGACGCGGCGCGCCAGCAGCGAGTGTTGCGCGATCCAGACCTCGCCCATGCCGCCCGAACCGAGCGGCTCGATGAGGTGATAGCTGCCCATCTCGCGAAGTTTGCCCAGCTGCCCGGTGAGGTTGTAGATGAAACGCGCCACAACGGCGGCGCAAACGGCCATGCCCATCGTGGGAATCGTGAGGGTGATCCATTGCGTCGGCAGCGGCGATTCGACGGAGCCGGACAGAATGTTCAGCGCGAGTCCAAGCGGAGCCATCAGCGAGGCGGTCACGGCGGCGAGCAACCCCTTGCCGAAGGTAGAAGGGACCGCGAGAACGAAAAAGACAATCCAGACTTCGACGCCCGAGAGCCCGCGGATCGGTTCGTTCGCCGGCCAGGAGACGGCGTTCTCCGCGAGACCGATGCCAAGCGCGGCGAGAACTTCAAACACGAGCGCGAGGTCCAACACGAGCGGCGCGGCAATGCGCCCGCTCCAGGCCATTGCGCAGAAAACGAAGCCGAGCAGGGCGGAGCCGAATACGGCAATGGAGTACAGTGGCGGCGCGGTGCGCGGGTCGATCCAGCCGGGTTGAATGAAGGCGCCCATCAGGTAGACAAGAATTTCGGTCAGCGCGAAACCGAGCGCCAGCCAGCCGAAACGGCGCGCGGCGCGTTCGGCGAAATCGAGAGGAAGCGCGGAGGGAGTGGCTGCGCCGCGAAGGACCCGGTCGTCTGCGTGCCGTGTGGGAACCATTCGTTAACTACGTGTGGTGGAAGGCGATTTCAGAATAACAAACCGCCTCCGGCAGCTTGGCGCGGCCCCGGCGCGAGAGGCGGCGAGGTTACATCGCGAGTGCATCACTTAGAATTCCGGGTCATCACGTGTCTCAGCGCGGACGATCGTAGGTAGAGTGTGGTGCACCGAGCAAGGAACTGCCACCGGCGAGTCCGCACAGGGTGGCACGCACACCCCAGCGCGTTGGATCGGGCGCTAAGATGAGGCTATGAACACCGCTCGATACGTCCATTGGCAGGACGG
>CAYUZM010000303.1:0-6810 GCA_964449665.1 uncultured Solibacteraceae bacterium | reverse complement strand
ATTCTGGCGTCGGCGGGGAATCTCAACCCGGAACGAGGCGGCCCGAGCTACCTCTTGCAGAAGAAGGCCACGGGCGGAAGCTATATGCACAAAGCGCTGGACAACGATGGGCCGGAGGTGTGGCGGCGGGCGGTGTACCGTTTTGTCGTGCGCGGCGGAGAGCGAATCTTCCTGGATAGCTTCGATTGTCCGGACCCGGCGGTGGCCACGCCGCAGCGGAGCGTTTCCAACACTCCCGTACAGGCGCTGACGCTGCTGAACAACAAGTTTGTGTTGAAGCAGGCCGGCCTCGTCGCCGATCGTCTGGAGAAGGCGGGTGGAGATACGATCGGCGCGGCTTACGAGAGAATTTTCCAGCGCCCGCCGTCGGAGACCGAGCGCGCGCGGGGCGAGCGTTTTATTGCTCAACACGGGCTGGCGCTCTATTTGCGGGCCCTATGGAATGCGAATGAGTTTGTGTATGTGCCGTAGGAGATGCCGATGATCACGCGCAGACAGTGGTTGTGGGAAGTGGGAGGCGGCGCGCTTGGCATCGGGCTCGCGCAGCTGGCGGCGGCCAAACCGCACTTCACACCGAGGGCCAAACGCGCCATCTTCATTTTCCTCCCTGGCGGCGTCAGCCACATCGACACGTTCGACTACAAGCCCGCGCTGGCGAAGAGCCATGGCAAGGAAACGAAGGGCGCAAACACAATCACGCCATTCTTTGGCAAGCGCGGCACCGTCATGCGCAGCCCATGGGAGTTCGCCCAGCACGGGCAATCGGGCGCGCACGTATCGACGATGCTGCCGCACCTGGCCGGCTGCGTCGACGACCTGACGTTCATCCATTCGATGGTGTCGCGCTCGAATAGCCACGGGCCGGCGATGTTTCAGATGTCGACGGGCTTTGTGTTCCAGGGATTTCCATCCGTGGGCGCGTGGGTAAGCTACGGACTGGGCACCGAGAATGCGAATCTGCCGGCGTTCGTGGTGTTACCCGATCCTCGCGGTTTGCCGCCGGGAGCGGTCGCGCATTGGGGAAATGGGTTCCTGCCCGCCGCGCATCAGGGCGTCATCTTCGGCAGGCAGGAGGAGCCGATCGCCGATATCCGTCCACAGGCGGGCGTGAGCGAGAAGGCACAGGCCGCCACCTACGATCTTGTTTCGGCGTTGAATGAGGAGCACCTGCGGGCCAACCCCGGTGAGGACGCGCTGGTGGCGCGCATTCGCGCCTACGAGCTTGCGGCGCGCATGCAGGTGAGCGCGCCGGAGGTGACCGACATCAGCGGCGAGAGTGAGAAGACGCACGAAATGTACGGCCTGAACGATCCGGAGATGCGCGCCTATGGGTACAACTGCCTGCTGGCACGGCGTCTGATGGAGAAGGGCGTGCGTTGCATCCAGATGTACAATGGCGGCCACTTCGGCAAGCCGCGCATCAACTGGGACGCGCACGAAGATCTGGTGACGAATCACGGCAAGCTCGCGCGCGTGATGGATCAGCCGACGGCGGCGCTCCTTCGCGACCTGAAGCAGCGGGGCATGTTGGACGACACGCTGGTGGTCTGGACAACCGAGTTCGGGCGGCTTCCGATCAGCGAGGGCCTTGGCGAAGGCGGGCGGGACCACAATCCTGAGGGGTATACGAGCTTCCTGTGCGGCGCGGGACTCAAGAAGGGCTTCCACTATGGCGCCACCGATGAGCTGGGATACAAGGCGGAAGTGAATCCGGTAACGGTCTATGATGTGCACGCCACGGTGCTGCACCTGCTTGGCCTCGATCACACCAAGCTCACCTACTATCACAACGGCCTGCAACGGCGGCTCACCGACGTGCATGGCCATGTGCTGACGGAGCTACTGGCGTAATGGTGCTTCGTCAAACGGCACTTCGTGATATTGCAGCGCCCATTCCTTCATATAGCGGACCCGCGTGGGCTGAATCACGTAGAGCAAGAACTCGGGGTTGTCGATCGACTTCAGATAGGCGCGCAGCAACGGGTTTGCGTCCCAGATGCTTTGGCGCGTGGACGCGTCTGTCACCAACGCCATGCGGCCCGTGATGCGCACGTGATCGTGGCCGGGGCTCATGTAGCAGATCTCGACGTTTTGGTTGCGTTCGAGTTCGGCAGTTTTGTTCGAGCTGCGCATAGAGGCGATGTAGACGGTGAAGCCGTCGGTGCGCAGGGGCGATACGGGGCGCACGCGCGGATGATCGCCGTCAATTGTGGCTAGATCGGGGAAGCGCGCCGAAACCATCACTTCGGCGGCGAGGCGGCGCAATTCCGCGGGCTCTAAAATCTGTTGCGGCGGTGGAACTTCCATGATGAGGCCTTGTCAGGATACAACGATACATGAAGATGATCATCCGATGGCTGGCGCTGGCGTGCGTGGTGCTTGCGTTCATTTTGATTCCGTTCGCCCTCTTTGAGGAGCCCGTCACGCAATGGGCACGCGAGTGGCTGGCGCGCCCGCAGGCTCCTTGGGTGCTGGGCGCGGGCATCGTCGCAATGCTGGCGGCCGACGTCGTGCTCCCGATTCCATCAAGCCTGGTGAGCCTGGGTGCGGGCGTGCTGCTTGGGTTCGGCGGCGGTATGTTGGCGTCCGGGGTTGGAATGACGCTCGGATGTGTTGTGGGGTATTGGATCGGACAGCGTGGCGCACGGCGTCCGGCGGAGCGTCTGCTGGGCGCGGTGGAGATGGCGCGGCTGGAACGCGCGCAACGGCGTTGGGGAGCTTGGATGGTGTTCCTGATGCGGCCAGTGCCGGTGCTGGCGGAAGCGTCGGTGGTGTTCGCCGGAATGGGAGCGATGAGGTTCTCCCGGTTCCTGTTGTTGACGACGCTGGCCAATGTCGCGATCTCGGGCGTTTATGCTTGGTTAGGCGCATTTGTTGAATCCGTGCGGCGATAAAGGGAGTCAACATGAGGGTGAGAATCGGTCTGTTCCTACTCGCGATGAGTTTTGTTATGTCCGCAGCCAATAGTGTTCACGATTTCAAGATGAAGGCGATCGACGGCAAAGACGTGAGTCTCGGCGACTATAAGGGCAAGGTTTTGCTCGTGGTGAACGTCGCCAGCAAATGCGGCTACACGGGACAATACAAAGCGCTGGAAGCGTTGTATCGCAAGTACAAGGACAAAGGTCTCGTCGTGCTGGGTTTTCCGGCGAACAACTTTTTGTGGCAGGAGCCGGGTTCAAACGAGGAGATCGCGGCCTTCTGCAAGCGTAGTTACGACGTGACGTTTCCGATGTTCTCGAAGATCAGCGTGTTGGGCGGCGACAAGACGCCGCTCTACGAATACCTGACAAGCGACGCCGCGAACAAAGAAACAGCGGGCATGATCAAGTGGAACTTTACGAAGTTCCTGGTGGATGGCAGCGGCAAACCCATCGCGCGATTTGGACCCGGCACGGAGCCCGACGCAAAGGAAGTGACAGCGGCGATTGAGAAAGCCCTGGCGCGCTAGGCTTTCGGCAACTTTACGATGCGCAGCGTGAGCTCCACTTCTTCGCGCTGGCGCTTTTGATCCCAACCCAAACGAGTTCCGATGTCGGCGGCAAGTGTGCCCAGAAGTCTCTCGTCCCAACGCTCCTCGTGCCCGAGGTAGGTGGAGACAAAGAGGAAATCGGGCATGCGCTGGATGAGTTCGTGTTCCAGCGTCCAGTCGAGCACGGCAGTGAGCGCGCGTTCGTCGGAAGCGCCTTCGGCCGGCGCACGGTCGATGACATGGGGGGCCTGGACGCCGAACAGTTTGGTGATCATGGCGATGTCGCTGCGATAGATGGCGGTGCGCGCGGCGGTGACGTCGATTTGCTCCCCTGCGCGTGCGTAGGCGTCGGTGGTATTGCCTCCGAGCGCGACCTCGCCGGTGCGGCAACTGCCCGCCAGATCGGGCCATGCAAGATCGGCGGCTTCGGCGCTCATCACGCGGTAGGTGGTGTATTTGCCACCGGTGATGCGAACCACACCGGGCGGCTCTTCGAAGATCTTATGTTCGCGGCTGGTCTTGGTGGCCGATTGCTGGCCGGTCTTCACCAGCGGCCGGAGCGAGCTGTAGGCGGCGATCGGTTCGATACCGCGCGAGTGGGGAAACACGGCCGCGGCGACGTCTCGGATGTAGCGAACCTCGTCGGCGGAGATGTGGACATCGTCGGCGTTGCCCGCGTGATCCGCATCGGTGGTTCCGACCAGCGAGCGCGTGTTGTTTGGGCCCCAGGGAATCACAAAGAAAATGCGGCCGTCGGTATGGAAGTGGGCGATGGCGTGATCGGAAGCCGAGAGCTTGGGATAAATGAGGTGCGAACCTCGCACAAGGCGCAGCTTTCCGTCGTCGTCCCAAGGGCCTCGCGCATCGACAATCCGCCGGGAGTGAATGGCGAACTCTTCCCCGGTGAACTGTTCGCGCAGGCGGATGCGGAACGTGTCGCCATCCAGACGCCAATCGAGGGCCTCGGTGTAGTTGGCGGTTACGGCGCCGGAACGCGCGGCATCGAAAATGTTCTCGAGCACGAGGCGCGCCGAGTGCACCTTGCAGTCATAGTAAACGCCGGCCGAGCGGAGCGAATCCGCGGCCAGGCCGGGCCCAAGATCAAGGGCTTCCTCCTTGGAGAGGAACTGGCGCTTACCGACATTTTCGGCACCGGCAAGCAGGTCGTAGAGAACAAGCCCGGAGCCATAGAACACCTTGTCTAAGGCGCCGTGAAACGGGATGAGGAATGGCAGGGGATCGACGAGGTGCGGCGCAATGCGCTTCAGCGCCGAACGTTCGTGGAGCGCTTCCTTGACGAGGCTGAATTCGAGGTTCTTGAGATAGCGCAAGCCCCCGTGGAGCAGTTGCGAGTTACGGCTGCTGGTGCCCGAAGCGAAGTGGCGCTTTTCGGCGAGGCCCAGGCGAAGGGGTTTCTTGGCATCGCTGGCGCGCAGTGCCAGATCGCGCAGGATGCCCGCGCCGTTAATGCCGCCGCCGAGTACGAACACATCGAAAGGATTCTGCTTGGATGCCTGCTTCAGACGCTTCAGGTGTTCGGGGCGGCTGTCGCGTGAAAAGGCCGGCTTGGGCGGGGCGGCGGTCACGCGGCCTCCCGGCGGTCCTGCGTTTCGGCTTCGAGCTGGTTCATGAGGGCGGTAATTCGTTCCCGCAATAGAGCGGTGAATTCCTCGCGTTGTTTCAGGGAAAAGGCGGCGGGATCCACGGGTTCGCCGAGTAGCAGGTCCACGGGGCCGCCGCGCACGTGTCCGCTGCCAATGGGAAGCACCTCGCGGGTTCCTTTCAATGCGAACGGTACAACGGGCGCGCCGGATTTGATGGCGATATAGGCGACGCCTTCCTTGAACTCCTGCAGTCCTCCACTCGAACGGCGGCCCTCGGGAAACAGGAGCACGCTGAGTCCAAACTCCTGGATGCGGCGCGCGGCGTCGGTGAGAATGCGCAAACTCGCGCGCGTGTCATCGGGATCGACGGCGAAGTGGCCGCTGCGTCTCAAGTGCGTGCCGAGGAAGGGGAGTTTCACGTACTTGATATTGACGAGGAAGAGAAACTGCCGCGGAATGCAGGCAAGCACAACGGGCGTGTCGTAGAGGCTGAGGTGGTTGCCCGCGAACACATAGTGCTGGCCGGCGCGCAGGTGATCGAGCCCGCGCACGCGCATCTTGATTCCGGCGAAGAACAGGAGCTGGCGAGCCCAGTTCCGCGAAATGGCGTGCTGTTTGCGGCCGTCGGGATCGAACAGCGACGTAACCATCGAGATGGTGCCCATGAAGATGGTGGAGCCGATGATGAGAGGGGCCTTGACGAGTACTGCCCAGAGAAAACTCAACGACATGGTGAGAATCAGTTCACTGCCTTGGAGCCGCTCACGGCTGCCTTGCGCTCAGAGTCCAGCGCGAGAATGGTGCGGAAATACACGCTGGCGAGCGCCGTGGAGAGCAGCTGGACGGCGGGGATCTTTTCAGGATGGTCAGGCATTTGCAGTTGCAGCATCAACGGACGCTCCGGCGATTCGAGCAGCGCGACGGCCTGTTCGCCCAGCATGGGGACGGCCACGCTTTCGCGCAGCGCTTCCAGCATGAGCGAGTCGCTTTCTTCGTTCACGCCCGTGAGCAGGACGCCGATGGTGAGAGTTTGGCCTTCACCGAAGAACGCCGCGAATGCCGCGCCGCCCGACGCGGCCGCCCACTGCAACTCGATGTCCGTGTTCTTGAGAAACGGGAGACGCTCGCGAAACTCGGCCGGGTGATCGGCGAGGAAACTGGCGAACAGTTTGCACACACTTTGTCCCTGTTCGAGCACGGGTTCGAGATCGAAGCCGGCCACATCCACCCGCTTGTCTTCGGGGTGAATGGTTCGGACGTAAAACATCTTCTTAGGGTAGCAACAGCGTCAAACACCGACGTTTTCGGTGGCCGGCGCGACAACAGTTTGTCCGATCAGTTCACCCACGCGCTCTTCCATGACGCGTGTCAGGGTCTTCAAATCGGCGAGGGTCATGTCGATCGTGTAGAGCGGGTCGCCAACCTTGATGTGGACATGGCCGCCGCGGATGATGCGTCCATGGTTTCCGAGAATTTTGCCCGCGCCGATGACTCCAATGGGTATCACCGGCACGCCCGCCTTGATGGCAATGTAAGCCGCGCCATCCTTGAATGGTTCGAGATCGCCGTAGGTACGGCCGCCTTCCGGGAAGAGCAGAATCGAAACTTCCTTTTCCTGGATGACGCGCGCGGCGTCGCTCATCGTGCGCTATGATTCGCGCGCGTTGCTGTGGTTCACGACAAGGTTCCCGGCGCGCTTGAAGTGCCAGCCGAGGAACGGCACGACAAACAGGG
>CAYUZM010000302.1:428-6818 GCA_964449665.1 uncultured Solibacteraceae bacterium | reverse complement strand
CTAACAAAACCCAACTCCTGCTTAAAGTCAAGAGTTTACAACCCCCCTCAAACCCACCGACCCCGAAAAGCCCACCATCCCACACCGCCCCCCCGCACTCCCCCGTCCCCGATCGCCACCCCCCCCCCGCACCACACCCCGCCCTAAGCCGCGTTACCACCCCCGCGCCACACCTCGCCCTAAGCCGCTACGACCCCGCGCCACCCACCGCCCCAGGCCGCTATCGCCCCTTCCCCGCCGGCTCGTGAAATGACCGCTCCACCATATCGTTCACATCCGTCGACAGCGGATGGTCCCGCCACAACCACCTCATCATCTCCGGAATAAACGGCCCGCCCGACTTCAACCCGTGCTTGCCGATCCCAAAGTGATAGCTCACGTCGTAACCCTTCTCCGTCAACGCCTGCACCATCCGCACATTCTGGTAAAACCAGTCCCGCGACTGATCGTACGTCCCGTCCCGCCGCTGTCCCCGGTTGTCGTTCCGCCCGTCCACCAGGAAGATCCGGATCGGCTTCTTCGCCTCCTTGCGGATCATGTCCGCGTACGCGTGCCCGCCCCTCAGGTTCGTAAAGCTCCCCACAATGCTCCACACCTTGCGGAACTGATCGGGCCGGTGCCACGCCACCGTGAACGCCGCAATCGCCCCCGAACTCGTCCCCGCGATGCCCCTCCGTTCCGGGTCCTTCGAGATGTTGTAGTCCTTGTCTACGGCGGGCATCAGCTCGTCGATAATCACTCGCGGATAGCGATCGTCCAGCACGTTGTACTCGGTGGGCCGGTTCGTCGCCCGGTCGCCCCAGTCGCTCGGCGTCGGCTCCGGCTGGTCTGCCCGCCGCCCCGGACTGATGAAGATCCCGATCATCACCGGAATCTCACGCCGGTAAATCAGGTTGTCCAGCACGTTCGGTATCCGCGCGTTGCCCTCCGGATCCATGTGCGCCGGACCGTCGTTGAAGATCATCAAACTCGCCGCCACTTTCGGGTCATACTGCGCCGGAACATAGATCCAGTAGGTGTGAAACGTGCCTTCGTACACCTTGCTCGGAATCGTGAACGGCCCTTTCATCGACCCCTTGGGAACTCCTTGCTGGGGCAGCGAATCGGGACCCAGCACATAGTAAAGGTCCGTGTTCGGCGCCTGCGCAGCCGGCTGCGCAACTACGCCCGGAACCAGCGCCACCGCCGCCGCGAAACTGAAAACGACAGGCAATCTCATATCTCGCCGCCAACCTATCACACGCCGCCAACGCCACGCTACTCCCGCCACGCCCCCAATCACACTCCCCGGCCAAGCCCCAACACCCTGCCGTGTGCCTCACTCCGCATCCCCGCCCTGCGCCCCAATCCCGCGCCCCAACAATCCGGCCCTTCCGACACCCATGTGATAAAATTGAAAATTCGCCCCCCATCGGGCGCGTAGCTCAGTTGGTTAGAGCGCCTGCTTCACACGCAGGAGGTCACAGGTTCGAGTCCTGTCGCGCCCACCATTAAAATCAATCACTTGCAAGGAAATCGCCCACCGTCAATTTGGGCGTTGTGTGCCTATAGTGTGCCGCTTTCCGGTTTTGGGGGCCGGAACGGGAGTTCCCCCAAGCACCAGTGACTCCATTTTCTGAGCAGCCTCGTCCTCGTAAGGTCAAAATACTCATGCGGCGCGGGTGTAGTAGTTGAGCAGACCGCCTAGTCGTTGTTTGCGATCAACGACTGCTGTCGGAGCACGCTGGGAGGGCGCTGCCGGAAAGAGTAGCGCGTTTCCCTTCCCTTGGTGATTCCTCTCGAGATGAAAGTGTTTCGTGTACTCCGTCAGCGCCCGGCGTAGTGACGCTTCGCCGAGTAAGATTAGCTTGGACAGGCACTCTTGCATCACCGACCGTACCCACCTTTCTGCGAATGCGTTCAAATTCGGGCTCTGCGGTGGCAATACGACCGGCTGCACTCCCGCCGACCGCAAGACGCACCGAAAGGCCGTGCAGAATTTCGTGTCGCGGTCGTGCAATAGATAACGCTGGCCGCGGAGATGGCCGAATTCTTCGTCGGTTGCGTTGCGCGACATCTGCAACATCCACTCGGCCGTTGGGTGGTGCGTGATGCCGGCCAGCGTCACACGACGCGTCTCCAGTTGCAGGAAGAACAGTACGTAGTACGTGGCCAAGCCGCGCCAAGTCAAGACTTCGACCGTGAAGAAATCAACGCCGGTCAACACTGCCATGTGAGCAGCGATGAAGTCCTTCCAAGTGGTCTTCTGGCTGCGTTTCGGGGCTGGTGCGATGCCGTATCCTCGCAAGACGTTGCCGACGGTTTGGTCAGAGACGCGATGGCCGAGATTGGCCAGAGCCCCTACGATCCGGTCGTATCCCCAGCCAGAGTTCTCGCGGGCCATCCGGACGATTAATGCCTCAATCTCCGGCGAGATCGGCGGACGGCCCGGATAAGCGCGCCGTTTGGACCCGTCGAACTTCTGGGCGATCAGTCGGCGGTACCAACCCAAGATGGTCTCTGGGAGAGCGGCTGAGGACACCAACTGAAGATCCTTGCGGCCGACGCGTTTGCCAATCTCAGCAAGCGTTGAGCGCTCGGGATCGGATAATCGCAAGCGCGTCGGCAGATGTGAACGCAGGATCCGGTTCTCTGCAATGAGGTATTCGTTTTGGAGCAGCAAACGCTGATTGATCAAACCCGTAACGTATGCCAGCAGCCGCACCCACTTGTTGTCGCGCATGAACAATCAACATCATACCGGGCGCCAACCCGACCAGCGCGACGGATTTTTTGACCATACGGGAATTGGTAGCGCTAACGGGAATCGAACCCGTCTCGCCACGTCCAAGGACGCGCAATCCGGTGCAATTTCGTTGAAAACAAATTAAATTAGGGCAAATAGGAAAGATCGGTTCCAGCTATGAATTCCTGCGGTGGTCACTTCGTGGTCGCGCGAGGGGGTCGAAAAACAGGAGTCTTGCCTGGAACTTTTCGGCCGGACTCGATGGGGCGAAGATAGGATCTATTACACGTCGTCAATCTTTACGGCGGTTCGCGGTACTGCAAACTGCATCAACGCTGGCACTCGAGGCTCGACGTGGCGTTGCTTGTAGGACTAACCGTCACCAATTTCTACAACGCTACGGGGCGGACTTCATCAAGCCCCCGAATGCGCTCGACCCACTACTGTCCTTGCGAGCCTGCGGCTCGACGCCGGTAGCCGTGGCGATACTGGCGATCGCATTGAATGCGAGGCAGCGCGATTCGGTTCGTTAGCCGTCCGGGCCATCGTGCGGCTGTTTGTCGGCGGCCACTACAATCCTGTACAGACCAAAGCATCCGGCGAACAACACTGCTGAAACGAGCATGCCTGGTAGCGCGACGCCCGAGTGTCCCGCCAGATAGGATTCGAGTGTTGCAGTCAACAACCACATCTGAGTCACCAGGAGAATCACTACGAAGCAAACCGCCGCGTCGATAACCGTTCGCCGCCGCGCAAACACGCGATTGATGCTCGTTCTCATCCGCCTTCTCCACGAGTTGGCGCACCGACGGCGATCAAATCTTTCCCCCTCCGCTCAATCTCGATTCGGGGAAGCGGCCTGGGCGGCGGCCCTTGCAAGACACTCCCGTCCTCGATCGAGAAGTAGCCTTCGTGGCACGGGCACTCGATGCGGTTGTTGGCTTTCGAATAGTAGACTGCGCACGAAAGGTGAGTACACTTTTGACTGTAAGCCACAAACCTATCGGCCGAGACGCGCACGAGAATGCCATGATCTTCCGGCCCCGGGTACGAGAACAGTTTTACGTCGCCCACGGCGAGTTCTTCCGCTCCGGCAATACGCACGGGCGGCAGCGCAGGAGCGCCGCGGCGGGTTAGCGACTTCGCCCAGATCCATACGTTGCCGGCCAGCATTCCAAAACTCGTGAGGACCAGGAATTTGGTGAGCTGCCGCCTAAGAACGTACTTATCTTCGGAAGCCTGAACCGAAAATTCCTCACTCCATAAAGGTTTCTGAGATGAGCCAGTTGGCGTTTCCATCTTCGCGGGCCTCCCACATGTAGTCGATGACGTCCACTGCGGCCGCCGACTGCTCGGTGGGCATCATCATGAACACCTTCGTTTTGACGGACTCGTTCCCAAATATAAATAAGTCGACCGGATGCTCCCGGCGATCGGCAGCGATCTTCGGCGGAGGAACATAACTCAAAGCCTGGCTGGGACAAACGGTTGCGCACATGGGGCGCAGGTCGGCCGAGGTGCGGTCGTAACACATGTCGCACTTCATCATCAGCTCTTGCGCGATATGAACTTTGGGTACGCCAAACGGACAGGCCAGCACGCAGTTCGAACAGGCGATACAGCGCGCCTTCAAGGCACTGCGAACCACGCCGTCTTCGCCGCGCTTGATTGCATCAGCCGGGCAAACCAACGCGCAAGTCGGCTCTTCGCAATGCATGCAGACGGTCGGCACGGTCGCAATCGAGTTCTGGCGGTCGAGGTAGTCGACATGGATCATCGAAACGCCTTTGTGGCTTTCGCATTCGCCGCACGCCGCCACGCATGCCCGGCAACCGATACAGCGGGAGGGGTCGACAAAGAAGCCGTATCCGTTCATCGGACTCCCTTTTCCTCACGCCACTTTGCACCGGCGTCACCCGACCAGCCGGTCTCTTCCCGCCGGATGCCTGCCAAGTCCAGAGGCGCTTCCGCCTTTTCGATCCGGCACGCGGAAACTTTGTATTCCGGAATCTTGCTCCGCGGATCGATGGTCCGGTGTGTCAGAAGATTCGCGCTGCGCCTGCCCGGCCAGTGATAGGGGATAAACACGGTGTCCGGCCGAATCGTCGTCACGACCATCGCCTGGAGAGTGATCTCGGTTCGCCGCGTGGTGACCTTAACCCAGTCCTTGTCCTCGATACCAAGCTTTGCCGCGAGGCGTGGATGAATTTCGATAAGCGGTTCGGGATATTGCTCCACGAGCGGTCCGATGCGCCGAGTCTGCGTCCCGGATAGATACATGTTGACGGTCCGGCCGGTTGTGAGAAAGATCGGAAACTTGGCATCGACCGGGTCGCCTGAATCCCGCCACTCGGTGGTTTGAAAATGCGCCTTGCCATCGGCGTGGAAGAACTTCCCATTCTCGAAGAGGCGCGGAGTGCCAGGATGATCGGTCTCCGGGCAAGGCCAGAACACACCGAGCTCACGCTCGATACGTTCCCAGGTGATGCCATGGTAGTCGGCGACACCTCCCCGCGAAGCGTGCCGCAGTTCTTCAAAAATATCCTTCGTTGAGGCGTAGTCGAAATATTTCCCACGGCCGAGCTTCTTTGCCAGATCACAGATAATCCGCGAATCGGAGTTCGCCTCGCCAGGCGGATCGACGGCTTTGTTGATTTTCTGTACGCGGCCCTCCGCGCTGCACACAACACCCTCTTCCTCCTCCTGCATGCTTCCCGCGAAAACCAGGTCGGCATGGTGAGCGGTCTCGGAGAGGAAGAAGTCGATGACGCCGAAGAACTCCAGCTTCGCCAGCGCCTCGCGCGTGAAGTTGCTGTCGGGAAGCGAAACCAGCGGGTTGAAACACATGGAAAAGAGGGCTTTGATTTCGCCGCGATGAATCGCTTCCATAATTTCGACGGCGGTTAGTCCCGCCCCGGGAAGCTCGCTTTCCTCAATGCCCCAAACGCGCGCGACATGTTCGCGGTCGGCTTGATTCGCGATCGATCTCGCGCCGGGCAATTGGTCGCACTTCTGTCCGTGCTCGCGCCCGCCTTGCCCATTTCCCTGTCCCGTGATCATCATGCACCCGGCGCCTTCCCGTCCGAAGTTGCCGGTCGAGAGAAACAGGTTCACCATTGCCAGACAGTTCTCGACACCTTTGGATTGATGCTCAATCCCGCGGGCATGGAGCCCCATCGCGCGGTCGGCTTCTCCGATCCAATGCGCGGCCTTTTCGATGTTCTGGGGCGGCACGCCGGTGATCTGCGCGGCACGCTGGGGCGTCCAATCTTGAACGGATGCCTTCACGGCGTCCCAGCCCGTCGTATTCCGGTCGATGTAATCGCGGTTAATCATCCCGTCGCGTACCAGCACGTGCAACATGGAAAGAAACAAGGCGAGGTCGGTGCCCGGACGCACAGGAAGGTACAAGTCGGCGTTACGCGTGATGGGAGTCATACGCGGATCGACGACGATCAGCTTACCTCCGTTCTCCCTGCATTGCCAGAGATACTGAGTCGTGATCGGCGCGCATTCGGCCACATTCGATCCGGCGACCAGAACGACTTGGGCCTTGTGAAGATCGGGCCAGGGGTTTGTGGCGCGGTCGATGCCGAATGTGAGCTTATACGCCGTTCCCGCCGACACCATGCAAAGGCGGCCGTTGTAATCGATATGCTTGGTGC
>CAYUZM010000302.1:0-418 GCA_964449665.1 uncultured Solibacteraceae bacterium | reverse complement strand
GAACTTGCCCAACACATAAGCCTTTTCGGTGATCATCGATGCAACGCCATAAATGGCGACGGCATCGGGACCGTACTTCTCGCGCACTTCGGCGATGCGCCGGGCAGTATAGTCGAGCGCTTCTTCGTATGAAATCTCTTGAAAGCCGTTCGGAGTGCGCAGCAAGGAACGCAACAAGCGATCGGGATGAGCGCCTTGCAGGTAACGCTTGACGCCCTTCGGGCACAGCGTACCTTTATTAAATGGGAACTCGTCCCAAGGCTCGAAGCCCACCAGTTGGTTATTCCTGACCTTGAGCTGAATGCCGCACTGCATTCCACAGAACGAACAGTGGGTCTTCACCAGCTTCTCCGGTTCGTCGTTTGACGACTTGCTCCAGCCTCCTGGCGGCGTGAAGTTCAGGTGCGGCCCGTACTGT
>CAYUZM010000301.1:0-6824 GCA_964449665.1 uncultured Solibacteraceae bacterium | reverse complement strand
GGAGTTCAAGGTCCAGACCGGGGTCTACCCTGCTGAGTTCGGCCGTGGCGCCACGCAGATCAACATGTCTACGAAGCCCGGTTCGAACGACTATCATGGCACGTTGTTCTACTTCCTCCGCAACGACAAGCTCGATGCGAAGAATTACGCCTTCACCTCCGCCCGCCCGCCGAAAGATCCCTTCAAGTGGAACCAGTTCGGCTTCACGCTCGGTGGTCCCATCACCATTCCGAAAATCGTCAACGGCAAGAACCGCCTGTTCTTCATGACCAACTACGAGTGGTTCCGCCAACGCCGCCAGGTGCAGGCGGTAAGTACTCTCGCCACCGCGGCCATGCAGGGCGGGAACTTCAACGAACTGACTGGTCTTCCCACAACGAACGCCGGGCAGACTCTCGGCATCTACGACCCGCGCACCCGAACCGTCACCAATAACGTTGCCAGCGCGCTGCCGTTTGCCGGTAACGTAATTCCCACCAGCCGGCTCGACGCAACCTCGCGGAAGTTGCTCGAGTTCTACCGGGTGCCCAATTTGAACACCGCCGACCTGCGCAACAACTTCGTTCAGGCCCGCGGAACGCCCATCAATCGCGATCAGTTCATCGGCCGCTTCGATGTCGTCGAAAGTTCGAATTCCCAGTGGTCGGGCCGCTATAGTTGGGGCGACGAAAATCAGTCCAGCGAGAACCTGAAGCTGAACGGAACCAAGATCGTCAGCAACTTCAAACAGTACATGGTGTCCAACACGCGCGTGCTATCCGCCAGCATGGTGAACGAAGCGCGCTTCGGCTACACGAAGTTCTACAAC
Organism: uncultured Solibacteraceae bacterium; assembly: GCA_964449665.1. Lineage (GTDB taxonomy): Bacteria > Acidobacteriota > Terriglobia > Bryobacterales > Bryobacteraceae > JAFLBB01. Next base: position 6,016 of record CAYUZM010000301.1, on the reverse strand, counting down.
ACCAACGGCACCGAGCTCGCCTTCACCCGCGACGTTGTCAGTGAGTTGGCCATCCCTGGCCTCAACGGCGGGCCCGAGGTGCAGTGGGGCATCCCGAGCGTCGGCTTCCAGGGCGTTTGGGGTGGTTTCGGCAACGATTCCGAAGGCCCTTACGAGAACAACAACTCGGCCATGCAGTTTGTGGATAACTTCTCCATCATTCGCGGCAAGCACAGCTTCAAGTTCGGCGGCGAAGTGCGGAACGACCGCTATGATCAGGTCGGCAACCAGTTCGCTCGCGGCGCGTTTGCCTTCCAACGCAACGCGACCAACAACCCCGCGGTCTCCGGCCGCACGGGCGATCCCTTCGCCGACTTCCTGCTCGGTGAAGTGTTCCAGGGCGAAGCGGCGGTCCAGATCGCTCAAGCCAAATTCCGCGCCACCGGCTTCGCGCTTTATTTCGACGATGTTTGGAGAGTCTCCAACAAAATCACCGTAAACTTTGGGCTCCGGTATGAAATGACCCCGCCATGGAAAGACGCCACCGGCACACTGTTTAACGGAATGGTGCCGAACGACATCTTCCCCGACCCGAACAATCCCGTCATCACCAACCTCAGCCTGCATCCGTACTTCCTTCGCCAAGGCGCCCCCCGGCAGAACTGCTTCGAGGGCATCAATGTCGGACGCTGGTTGCCCACGGATGGATATCAAGTGGACGTCCGTTGCGACGGCTCTCATGGCGACCGCCTCGTCGGCGTCGACAAGAACGACTTCGCACCGCGGTTCGGCATCTCCTGGTCCCCATCGGATAAGTGGGTCATCCGCACCGGCGGCGGCTACTTCTATTCTCAGGACACCGGCAACCCGCGCTTCGACATGGCGCGTAACCTTGCCGGCCGTGGCCGTAACAACTCGAATCAGCAGATCCCCGATCTTCGCTGGGCAAACTCCCTCGGTGGCGGCGGCCTCCAGGCTTCCCTGCCGAACCAGCCGTACAGCTTCTCCAATCCGTACGACAGGCGCACGCCCTACACCATGCAGTACATGTTCAACGTCCAGCGCGAGCTGGGTGGGGGCTCGGTGCTTGAAGTCGGCTACCTCGGTAGCGTAAGCCGTCATTTGGAAATGCTCCGTGCAATCAACGAATCGTTACCCTCCTGCGGCGCGCTCCCCGCGGCGTCGGATCCAAACTATGCCCGGTGCCTGGCCGACCCTCTCCGCGGAAAGTCGCTCTCCCAAAAGCGTCCGTTCCCCGAATTCGGCCGCATTCAGTTGGTCGACAATGGCGGCACTGGCAACTACAACTCCCTTGGCGCGAAACTCACCAAGCGATACTCCGCAGGACTGACTGCATTGGTCAGCTACACGTGGGCGAAGTCGCTGGACACATCAACCTCGATCCGTACCCTGGGCGGCGACACGCTCTTCCCGCAGAACAGCTATTGTCGCGCCTGCGACTACGGCCGTTCGACCCACGACGTCCGTCAACGGGCCGTGGCCTCGGTCATCTGGGACCTGCCCTTCGGCAAGGGCCGCCAATTCAATATCGAGAATCCCGTCGCCAATGCTGTCGCGGGCGGATGGAAGACAACCTCGATTCTGACGCTGCAAACAGGCAATGCCATGACTATTACAAACGGTCTAGATACGTCCGGCACCGGCGGCTTCTTTGACCGGCCCAACGCCACTGGTCAAACTCCCGAACTGCCTCGTGGCCAACAGGACCCGCAACGGTTCTTTAACACCGCCGCGTTCGTCGTGAACAACATTGGCCAGTTCGGAAATGTTGGCCGCAACACCCTGGACACGCCCGGTGTCATCGGCTGGGACTTCTCGCTGTTGAAGGACTTCAATCTCGGCGCCGAACAGCGCTTCCTGCAGTTCCGCTTCGAAGCCTTCAATTTCCCGAACCACGCCAACTGGGGCAACCCGAACACGAACGTGAGCTCGGGCGGCTTCGGGCAGATCACTGGCACCCGCGGCAACATGCGCCAACTGCAGTTCGGCCTCAAGCTGAACTTCTAGCGAACGAACGGCGGGCGCTCCGGTGCGAACCGGCGCGCATCGCTCACGAAACCGGGCCTCTCATCCACGGATGGGAGGCCCATTTTGTTTTCGTTTTTCATCGCAGAGAAGCTTCACGAGACCCTTGCCTGAATGGCCGCACCGCTTGCGGGGCAAGCGCAATCTGCTGACTCTGTGGACTGTGCCCTTGTGCCGATGCTTGGGTTTGCGCTTGCGAAGCGGATTGAGCATGTTTCCGGCAATGCGCTGCGTGTGGAGCACGGTTCGCCTTCCCGTCACTGCACCGGCTGCAGCAACAAGGCTCTTGCCGTGTGTTGCTGCCGTTTGAAAGCCATGGGTACTCGGCCCGTGAAACATAGCGGAAACTCAGGGTGCCGTCAGGGTAAGGCACCGCCGTGGTAGCGCCTCGGAAGGCTGATGTGTATACTCTTTAATCAAATCAGTAAGCTGTGCCAGCTTAGAAAGATAGAGTTCGCGTTCTATCCACGTCACCAGAAGAGGAAGACGCCGTGCCACTTGCTCCGAAGAAAGCTCTACTCGGCCCACTCGCAAAGAAAGTTCAACTACCGCGCCCTGACCTCCAGCCTGCCCGTTCTCCCGCCGAGGTTGTTCGCGACGGGAAGGAACGGGCGAACGCAATTCTTGGAAGGATCCGCAACGTGGGGAGACTGCCCGGCGGTCCGGTAGCATACGGGTTCTGGGAGGCGCTGGCGGCCGGCGGCGAGGAAGGGCAAGAACTCGCCGCGCCGATTGCGACGCGGGCAAAGGAAGAACTCAGCCGGAGACGCTGTTTGTGTGGCCCGCTATCGGAGTTGCTCACTTCGATGCGATCCGTAGACTCCAGGGCTCGATTCAGAAAAGATGTTCTGGTTCCCGCCAGGACGCGGAGCGCATCAAGCCAGGACCTTTCGGACGCCATCGATTCTTGCTTTCCGGTCGCCGGGAAGGTGTTAAAGTTTGCGGAAGAGAAATTGGGCCCGCTGACCATCGGCATTGGCATTGGCGTAGAGGGTGGTGCCGGTTTGGGGTTCGAGGCGGGATTCGGTATCGCGGGATTACGGCATCATTGTGTTTGCGTGTTCGACACAGCCACGGTCGCCCTTGGAACTTATGCGGAAGCGCAAGGGTCGTTTTCGATTGGTGTGTCCCAAGGGATACCCGAGGCTTTCTGGTCATGGGGACTCGCGATTGACTGTTCGCTTTCGGCCTCCTATGGAGTTGCCGCGGAGGCCACCATGTCCCTGATTCCGGTGGGCATCCACCGCCCGTCGTGGGACCGGCCCTACGTCGTTGATTATCAGTGTGTCGGGCTCGGGCTTGGTCTGGGAGTCGGTGCGCCCGGAGGCGGGGTGGCGCTCGGGATTACGAGAACTCGCTCTTACACGCTGCCGGGCAAGGCGAGCTAAGCGTGGAGCGTGCTGTGGTCTGTTCAGTGCTAGTGAGGGCTGGAGCCGCGGGTTGTGAAGGAGCAACCGGTTGGCACGGGCTTGGCCGCTGCTGCCTCTGCCTTCTGTAGTTGGCCGAAAACCCTGCGGCCGCCGTTCATGCCCCCCCAGGGTCCCGCGTACCGGGGCCGATTGACTACGCGGGCGGTAAAGGTTCCCTCGTCTGAAAGTCGCTTACCGGTGAGCGTGATGACCGGCGTGTCTCCAGGCACTCGCACTTCGATAGGCATAGGTACGATAGTGGCCCGGTGAGACGCTCTCCTTCCGGTCGCTTGTGGCCTGCCTTCGATGATGACGCCGCCGAAAGAGTTTGGAAAATCCTGATCGAGCGGGTGGAGCGTAGAGGTGCGCGCCAAGTCACGCAGCGAGGACGATCACGGCCGGACCTCTTGAAGGGCAAACTTGATCCGCTGATTCTGCGGACTGTCGCGAATGGTCCTCTCATCCATGGATGGGAGGACCATACTGTTTCGGACTTTCAGCCGCCTGTCAGAGATCGCGGAAGCACTCCGCTGCCGGCGGCGCCTGCGGAATGTCTCCCGGTTCCTTGAGCTGCGCGGCGAGCGTATCCCACCGCTCATTCGTCATCTTCCCCAATGTGACCGTCTCGATCAGCGGCTTCTGCGCCTCGGCGAAGCTCGCCACCTCCATCGTCATGTTCTCGATCACTACGCGCTCGCCGAACACGCACCTCACGTTCTGCAGGCGCAACCCCACGCCGTTTTCCCCGGCGGACGTCGTCTCGGCGGCCGGCACGCGTTCCGCCTATGCCTTCACGCAGAACAGCGTCGTCCGCGAACGCAAATAGAGTGAGCCATCCACCACGATCGGCGACGAGATGAAACTCTGCCCCGCCATCGTGTTCGTCTGCACGACTTCGAATTGCGGCCCCGTCTTGATCACGAACACTTCTTCCTCTTCGCTCGCCAGATACAACTTGTCCCCGGCCAGCACCGGCGAAGCCTTGAAACTCACCGCCTTCGGCAACCGCTGCTGCGCATAGTGCGGCTTCCCCGTCTTCGCGTCGAAGCAACTCATCATCCCCGTATCGGTGATGAAGTAGTAAAGCCCCTCGTGCAGCACCGGCGCGGCCGTGTAGCTGTTGCCGCGTTGGTTCTGCCAGAGAATCGCATCCGTTCCCGTCAGGTCGCCTGTCTTGCCCAGCCGGATGGCCATCAGGTTCGGCTCGCGATGGCCGCTCATCACCAGCACAATATCGTCGATCACCAACGGCTGCGGAATCACGTTCGTTCCCAGCCCGCCCGCTTCCCACAAAATCTTCCCCGTCTTCAGCTCATAGGAAATCGTGCGCCGCGACGCGCTCACAATCGCCTGCCGCACGCCGCCGTGCGCGATCACCAGCGGCCCGCTCCAGGACGACACTTCTTCGCGGTTCGCCTTCCAGATCTGCTCGCCCGTGGTCGCGTCCAGCGCCGCCAGAAACGAACCGGTCTCCTGGTCGTGCTTCACCAGAAGAATGCCCGAGTCCAGCGCCGTCGGCGCGCCTTCGCCAAACCCAAGCCGCATGCGCATCTGCGGCGCGTCCTTCTGCCAGAGCAGCTTCCCGTTCAGGTCGTAGCAGAAGAGTCCGCGTGAACCGAAGTTTGCGTACAGCCTCTGGCCATCCGTGATCGGCGAATTCGAGGCGAAGCTCCCGTAGGCCTGATGGTAGCCTTCGTGGGGCGTGGCGGTCTTTGCCGTGCGCTCCCAAATCGTCTTGCCCGTCCGCCGGTCCAGGCACATCACCTGGAATTTGTGGTCCACCAGTGGACCCGCACCGCCGCCCGCACCGCGCCCTGCACGCCCACCCTCCGCCGCCGCAGCCACCGGTGGCGCTCCCTGCGGAATCGCCGTCGTCAAAAACAGTTTCTCGCCCCAGGTCACCGGTGTTGAGAAGCCACGCCCCGGGATATCCAGTTTCCAGGCTATCTTTTCCGATGCAGTCCACTTCACCGGCGCAGCGGTGGCCGCGACGCCCGTCTTCGCCGGTCCACGCCAGTGCGGCCAATGGTCTTGCCGCGCCTGCCCCATCACCGCCGGCGCCGCCAATAGGGGAAGAAAGGTTCTGCGATGCATCTTCATTCTAAAAACGACGATAACCGCGTTGCTCCCGGTTACGCAACGTCGCAGTTACGCAACGTAGACTCTTCGCACCCGTTCATGAATGCCGCACAGCAGCGAATAGCTGATCGTTCCGGCCTGCCGCGCCAGCATCTGTGCATCTTGTAACAATTCGCCATCCCGGCCCAGAATCGTCACCGTGCCGCCCCTTGTTACTCCAGGCGCCGCCGACAAGTCGACCGTCGTCAAATCCATCGACACCGCGCCCAGAATCGGAGCCCACGCGCCCGCCGCCATCACGCGCCCACGACCCGACAACCGGTGCGGCAGCCCATCCGCGTACCCCACTGCCAAAATGCCAATCCGCATCGCCCGAGGCGTCACGAACCCCGCGCCATAGCCGATATGCGCGCCCTTGGGCACATCCTTCACCTCGAGCACGGCTGCTTTCCATGTCAGCGCCGGCGTCAGATGCAACTCGCACGGCGGAGCATCTCCGCGCG
>CAYUZM010000300.1:0-6825 GCA_964449665.1 uncultured Solibacteraceae bacterium | reverse complement strand
GATCTGGTCTGCGTTCCGGGCGGACCCGGGTGCGCGGCGGTTGTGGAGGACAGCGAAGTTCTCGATTTCCTTGCCGAGCGCGGAGGCAAAGCAGGCTACGTCACGAGCGTGTGCACGGGGTCGCTCGTGTTGGCCGCGGCGGGACTGCTGCGCGGCTTCCGCGCCACTTCGCACTGGAGCGTGCTGGACCTGCTCTCGTTGTTCGGCGCCACGCCGGTCGCCGAGCGGGTGGTGGTCGACCGCAACCGAATCACGGGCGCCGGAGTGACATCAGGCATTGACATGGCGCTTCGCACGGCGGCGACGCTGTTTGGCGACGATCTGGCTTGCGAGATTCAACTCCGGCTCGAGTACGATCCCGCGCCGCCCTACGACTGCGGTTCGCCGGCCAAGGCGCCGAAATCGATTGTGGACCGCGCGCACGCCGTGATGGACCAGCGCATGGGCGACCGCCGTGCGGCGATGCGGCGGGCGGCAGAGCGCCTGGCTGGAGCCTGAAGCCGCGGACGCCTGCGCGGCGGGGTTGCGGAATCATATGATGGAAGGCGAATGAGAACCCGTCCTGTGCGCACCGACGACTGGCGTGGAGTGTTTCCCGTGCCGCCGCTCGCTCGAACCAACGATTCGTCCCGATCCATCGACTTTGAGCAGACCCGGCGCATCGCCGAGCACATCGCCGCCGGTGGTATCAAGAATTTCCTGTATGGCGGCAATGCGTTCCTCTATCACATCCGGCTCCGCGAGTACGCCTCGATGCTCGAATGGATGACGGGGTTTCCGGACGATTACTGGATGATCCCCAGCGCCGGGCCCAGCTTTGGCCGCGCCATGGACCAAGCCGATCTGCTGAAGAACTGCGACTTCCCGTGCGTCATGCTGTTGCCCTGCGCCGATCCGCGCGACGCCAAGGGTCTGGAGCGGGGATACCGCGCCTTCGCCGACGCTTCCCGCAAGAAGTTGATCCTCTATTTGAAAGAGGAGCACAATATGGGCGGCGACAAAGAGGCTGGTCTCGACGCCGTGGCGCGCATGGTGGACGACGGCGTCTGCGTGGGCATCAAATATGCCGTGGTGCGCGAGAACCCGGCGAACGATCCCTACTTGAATGGCCTGCTGCACCGCGTGGACAAGAGCTTCGTGATCAGCGGTATCGGTGAGCGCCCCGCGATTGTGCACATGCGCGACTTTGAGCTGCCCGGTTTCACCACTGGTTCGGGCTGCATCGCGCCCGCGCTCTCCCGGCAAATCTGGGAGCTGTGCGACGCCGGCCAATTCATCGAAGCGGGCACGCTGCGCCAGCTCTTCCTTCCCGTTGAGGATTTGCGCGATGCACTGGGCCCGGCGCGCGTTCTGCACGCCGCCACCGAACTCGCCGGGATCGCCAAGACCGGGCCGATCGAGCCTTACATCACCGAACTGAATGAGGCGCAACTGGAAAAGCTGGCGCGTCCGGCGCGCGAGTTGATGGCCGCCAATCAAGGCGCGATGGCTACGGCGTAGACCCCGCCATCAGGCCACGGCCATTGCCTGCTCGAGCGGCAGCCGGATGACAAATTTGGCGCCGCCGCCGGGACGGTCTTCGACCCAGATCTCACCGCCGTGTTCGAGCACGCTTTGCCGCGAGAGAGCGAGACCGAGTCCAAGACCGTTCTTCTTGCCAAACGTCACGAAGGGTTGGAACAGTTGCTCGCGAATACCGGGGGCGATGCCCGGCCCGTTGTCGGCCACTTCAATCTGCACGGCGGACCCGTCACGCGCCGCCGTAATCTGAATCTCACCGCCTTCGGGCAAGACCTCGAGCGCGTTCGACAGCAGATTGAGGAAGACACGTTCCATGCGTGCGCGTTCCAGAGACGCCGTGAGATCGTCGGGCAACTGGCGCGTGATGCGAATGTGGTTGCGCTGGGCCGAAGCTTCCACTTCCTCGATTGCGGCTTCGACGACCTCGCGCACGGTGCAGGATTCGCGCTCCTTGGCGCCGCCTCGCGTGAGCTGGAGCAGATCGTTCAACATCTCTTGAATGCGGCGGCTTGACCTGTAGATGTTCGCCGCGAGGCGCTTCACCTGGTGGGGCGCGAGATCGGTGTCGACCATCATCTCCGCGCCGCCATAGATTGCCGCGAGCGGATTGCGCAGGTCATGAACAATCGAGCTGGCCATGCGTCCGATCGTGGAGATGCGCTCCTGGCGAATCAACTCCTGGCGCGCCGATTGCAGCGACTCGCACATTGTGTTGAAGGTGGACGCGAGCCGCCCCAGCTCGTCCGTGCCCTCGACGGGAACGCGGAAGCTGTAGTTTTGCCGCGACACCTGCACGGCGGCGAGATCGAGCGCATGAACGGGCTGCACAATCCGCCGCGCCAGGAAGTAGCTGACGGCCAAACCGAGTGCGATGGCCGACAGCCACGCCAAAGCGAGGTGCGTTCGGAGCTGGCCGATTCGCTGGCTGGTGGCTTCGAACGAACGCAGGATGCAAAGCTTGCCCGCGGGCCTTCCGTCGAGGCTGATCAGCGTGCGCGTCAGCGCCGTGTACTCGGTGACACCGTCGTTGACGCGCCGCGGCGTCTGCTCCTCCATGGGACGGCGGCTCAACTCGGCGCTGGCCCGCGTGTTCAGCGTGGAGGCAAAGACCTGGCCGCCCGAGAGGAAAAGGAAGTCGCTCCCGCCCGTGCTCTCCTTCAACTTCTGGGCTACCTGGTGATTCACTTCAAATCCGGTAATGAGAACGCTGATCAGCGCTTGCCCTGAGGCGCTATCGACGTACACCGGCGTGAGCACCAGTTGGAACAATCGCTCGTTGAGGACCACGAAACCGGACACCTGCTTGGGAAAACGGTCGCGCGCCGCTCGCACCACGGGCCACGATCGCGCCAGCGGCGGCTCCGAGGCCGGCCCAAACGGCGCAATCACGTCGCCTTCGGGACTGGCCACCAGAATGAACGCGCTCTCCTTGAGGTTGTCGTTCACCTTCGTCCAAAGCTCACCGGCCACATCGCGAATGGTGGCCTGGTGGCGTGTGCGCACGGCGTCGCGGACGTTCGGCATGCTGCTGAGAATTGCCGCTACCGAGCCGAGCGTCTCCGAACGCGATGTCCACAGCGATTCGTAGGCCTGAAGGCTCGACGAGATCTCGTCCTGAAGGCTGAGCTCCGATGTGTCGAGCGCATGCCGCTGCAATAGCCATGCCGTGATGCCAAACAACAGCGTGAGCGCCACGGATGTGGAGAGCCAGATCTTCGGAAGCAGTGTCAACCGCGGGCGTGTCATTTCGGTACCCCGCGGTAGGAGCCCGGCCCGGCCGGTTCCGGCGGGTACTCGGCGCCATGTTTGTTGAGGTGAGGAACTGGCAGATAGCCCGCCTCCGAAATCTTGAGCGCGCCGATGACATGCCCCTCACCCTCGACCGTCACACGGCGGCTGAGCTTCTCCAGCGCCGCTTCGGTGGCGCGTTCATGCCAGACCTTGAGGGTGTACTCTCCCGGCGGGACTCCCTTGATCCGGAATTCGCCGGACGCCGCCGTGAGCGCGGTGTAGGGAGAATTCACGACGACGATCACGGCGCTCATCGTGGAGTGAATATTGCAGAACACGCGCACGATGCCGGGCCGCTGGAAGCGCACCTTGCGCGTGCCGCCGGGCGGGTAGAGCCCGGTGTCGAAGGGCTGCCCGGCGAAGTTTGAAAACGCGTTGTGGAAGATGGGGTCGAAGTTCGGGAAGTCGACAAGGGAGCCGGTGGGGACAATGCTGATGTGCGGAGAGAACCGCTTCGCCCGCTGCGTGATGGTAAACGTGCCGGGCCGGACGCCCGTGCCGCCGCCCACCGGCTCAAGCCAGATGGCGACGCCGGAAAAGTTGCGTTTCTTGCGCACGCTGGAATCGCGTGAGTCGGCAAGTTCCACCGTGCCGCTGACGTCGGCCGCGCGCGCGCAGGCCGCCATCAGCAACACACTAAAACTGATACGCAACAGATAGGTCATAGCGCGGATTCCGTGTCGTGCCGCCGGTCAGATAGTTCGTGCGGATCTGCATTGCCTCGATCGACAGCAGCACGTTCGGGGCGATACGAAACATGAGATTCGCCGCGCCCGTGCGGTTGGACCCGATCATCGTAGTCAACAGGTCGCGGTTGCGGTCGTCCATGGTGCCCGCCATCAGGTTCAGCGAGACGCGCTGCGTGAAGGGGACGCTCACTTGCGCCCAACCGCCGCGCGTGTGGACCCCATGTACTCCTTGCGGCGTCACCACCCACCCCTGCCGGAACGCGCCGAAGTGGTGCAGGTTCTCGCCCGTGAACACAACCCCCGAGAATTCCAGCAGGCGGAACGGATTGGCGAACCAGTCGAGCGACCATACGCGCGAGGGAATCGAGAATCCTCCCACGTGCGATTCTCCCGCATGAAACGCCGTGGCAAGCTCCACTCGGCGGTCCTGGTCGAACTGGTGCGAAACCTCAACCCGTCCTTCGGCGGCGGGCCGTCTGCGCTCCAGCGCGAGCGGGCCGGGGATGCCGCCCGACTCCTCCGCTGTTTGCACAAGCGCAAGCTGCCCGCGTAACTTGGTCGCGGGCGCAAGGTCGTAGCGCTGTTCGAAGCGAATCTGCGGCTGCCAGCGCCACAGATTGCCGGCCGCGGTCATCGGCGAAACGCCCGAGTAGGAGAGCGAGTTCGGGTCGCGCAACCCAACGAGCGTCTTCTCCTGGCCGAACATCAGCGACCGCGTGCTCCAATCGAGTTGCACTTCGGCGGTGCGCAGGCGGGCATTGGGATACTGAACGGTTTCCGTGTTGCCTTCGTAGAAGTCGCCGAACACGGAACCGGAAACCTGGGCGCCGAACAACGTCTGCGGGCCGCGGAACTCCAGCCCGAGCACAGTCTGCCGGAACGACATTGCTGCCGTGGCCCGGCCGGGATTGCGCGAAGAGATGGTCGGCGTATCCTGACCGTTGGCGTGGCCGCCGTTCTTGTACAGATTCATCAATGCCATGCCGCGTAGCCGGATCGGGAAACGCTGCGAGGCCTCGACCTTTGTCTGGGCCTGTTCCTCGACGCGCCGAGCGACGATTTCCTGCTCTTCGGCGCCGGCCGCGGCTTGTTGCTTCATCGTGCCCAGTTCGGCGCGCAACTTCTCGATCTCCTGCCGCAGCGCGTTGTTGTCGCGCTCCAACTTGTCCAGCCGCTCCACCAGGGCGTCCACGCCTTGCGCCGGAAGCCGGTCCATCTGGAGCGCAATCACAATCAGCATCCCGATGGTCCGGGGAGTCATGGTTCCACCTGTCCGCGCCCGTTCAAGAGGCGCTCTAGCTCCGTCCGCACGGCGGCGGGGGAATATGGTTTGGCGAAGAAGGCGTCGGCGCCGGCCGTGATGGCTCGCTGCTCGGCATTGTGCGCCGTGGAGCCAGACGTAACGACGATCACCATCGCGGCGCAGCGCGCATGGGCGCGTACGGCGGCGATCAGAGAATAGCCGTCGGCACGGGGCATGTCCAAATCGGTGACGATGGCGTCCACCCGAGGGGAAGCGTCCAGCACCTCCAACGCCGACCTCACTTCGCCTACGCAAACCGCGTCCCAGCCGCCATTGGAGAGCGCCATCTCCAGCGTTGCCGCCACCTGCTGCGAATCGTCCACGATCAGCACTCGCACGATCATCCTTCTTTCTATGGCCTTAGGGTAGAAAACGGTATCCGACCCCGTGAACTGTTAGAAAGTGACGCGGCGCGTTGGGATCCGGTTCAAACTTCTGGCGCAACTTTACAACGTGCGCGTCGACGGTCCGCGTATTCGGGAAACTCTCATAGCCCCAAACCGAGTTCAGAATCATGTCCCGCGTCAGCGCACGGTCTGGGTTCTGGAGGAAATAGAGGAGCAGGTTATATTCGGCGGGCGTCACCTTCACCTCTTCCTGAAGCCTGACGACGACACGCCGGTCGAGGTCGACCTCGGTGTCGCTGAAGCGGAGAATGGTGTGCGCATCCGATTGCGAGCGCCGCAGGATGGCGCGGATGCGGGCCAGAAGTTCGCGCCGCCCGAATGGTTTGACGACGTAGTCGTCGGCCCCCATTTCGAGCAGCAGCACCTTGTCCACTTCATCGCCCACGGCGCTCAGCACGATGATGGGCGTCTGGATTTGCGCGCTCCGCAGGTGCTTGCAAATCTCCATCCCGCTCATTTCGGGAAGGCGAAGATCGACGATGAGCAGGTCCGGCTTGAGCGAAAGCGCCTTTTCGTAGCCGTCGCGGCCGTTCAGAGCCGAGGCGGTGCGGTACCCCTCCTGCTCCAACATGACGGCGATTGTATCCTGAAGGCTCTCGTCATCGTCAATTACTAAGATGGTCTGCATTTGAGGCCCGGAGCTTGATTTTAATGGATCGAAGCCATTGGGCGCAGATTCGATTGTTATAGTGGAAAGAAAGACGAAAGGAATCACTGGATGAAACGATTGCTGCTGGCCTTCGTGTCGTTTGGGGCGCTCGCGTTTGCCCAATACAAACTCGAGGCCACCGGAGAGCCTCCGGCCGAATTGGCCGCGCCGGTCAAGGAACTTCTCCAACCTACGGGCCACAAAGTCCTTGGCGGCGATGGCAAGGTTTGGTGCGAGGTTTGGTTTGTGAAGGCCGCGCCGAAGGGTCCCGATTCGACCGAAGCGGACCTGATGTGGAAGACGGTGCCGCCTGGAGCCGTGATTGGCGCCATCCGCTGGCACGGCGGCGCCTATGACCGGCGCGCGCAGCCACTGAAACCAGGCGTCTACACGCTGCGGTTCAGCATGTTCCCGCTCAACGGCGACCACCAGGGCGTGGCTCCGAATCGTGACTTCCTCGTGATG
>CAYUZM010000299.1:0-6854 GCA_964449665.1 uncultured Solibacteraceae bacterium | reverse complement strand
CCCCACCGTCTATCAACTGCTCAAAGGCGTCCCCGGCTTCGTCGGTACCGCCGGCCGCCTCGACATGGACACCTCCGGCCTCCTCATCCTCACCAACGACACCGCCTTCGCCGACTTCGTCACCAGTCCCACTTCCCACGTGCCGAAGACTTACCTGGTCAAGTCCTCCACCCGCCTCACAGACGAGCAACTCGACGCGCTGCGTGCCGGCCCGATGCTCGACGATGGCCCCGCGCGCCCGGCCACCGTTACGCGCCTCCGCGATACGGAAAAATACACGCACTTCGAAATCACCATCTCCGAAGGACGCAACCGCCAGGTACGCCGCATGGTCGAGGCCATCGGCAGCAAGGTCCTCAAACTCGTCCGCGTTCGAATCGGCGGCCTCTCCATCGACGGCCTGCAAATCGGCGCATGGCGCAAGCTCACCAATAACGAAGTGAAGCAACTGATCGGCGCGCCGCAATGACCACCGCCCACCGCTTGTGCCTCGCCGCCTTCTTCGCGGTCTTCGCTTGGTCCGGCTACAAGCCGAATGACCGCTTCACCTGGTTCCTCGAAGTCCTTCCCGCTCTGATCGGCCTCGCCATCTGCGCGCTCCTTTGGAAACGCTTCCGCTTTACCACGCTCGTTTACGTCATCATCACGTTGCACTGCATGATCCTGATGGTCGGCGGCCGCTACTCCTACGCCGAGGTCCCCCTATTTAACTGGATACGCGACGAATTCGGCCACGCCCGCAATCACTATGACCGCGTCGGCCACTTCATGCAAGGCTTCGGCCCCGCCCTCATCGCCCGCGAAGTGCTTCTGCGGCTCGATGTCATCCGCGACCTCCGCTGGCTCAACCCCATCATCGTCAGCATCATCCTCGCCCTCAGCGCCGTCTACGAGTTCTTCGAATGGTGGATCGCCTTGCTCACCGGCGAATCCGCCACCCAATTTCTCGGCACGCAAGGCGACCAGTGGGATACCCAGTGGGACATGTTCATGTGCACCATTGGCGCGTGCCTGGCGCTGGCGCTGTTGAGCCGCGCTCATGACCGGGCGCTAAAGAATCGCGACGGCGAGTACGCTGACATGCGGGAAGCCTATCGAAAGCAGCCGGACTCCGGAACTGACGCGGACAATTGGTCCAATGCCGACGAATACAAGCCGTAATACCCGCATTAACGCTCAATTTCTGGGAGGCCGGAGTAGCGTTGCATCGCTACCGCGACACTTAGTTTCGTCAGCATTGGTGGACCACCACCTTGTAGTTCTCCCTGAGGAAACGTTAGTTCCCAGTACGCCGAAGTCTCTGGATCGCGGTATAGAACGGTCCATCCATTGTCACCTTCCGCTATTCGTGTGAACCTGTGACGGACAAGTCGCCATATCCGATTGGTCGTCTCATCCGCCACAACGCATCCCGAGGGTTCGACGAGCCACTGGCCAATCAGTTCGTCTGGCAAATCATGTGCAAAGTCAACGTCTGTTTCGAGCCACGCCCCCACCACCCGCTCCCACTCCTCCCGCGCCAAGCGGTGCAGATTCTGATGCCCCAACCCCGCAAACTCCACTAGCTCCACGCCCGCCGCCCGCGCCACATCCCGCACCTGTTCCACCGGCGAATACCGGTCGCGCGCTCCCGCCAGCACCAGCAACCGCCCCCGCAATTCCGCCACCGCGCCCACCGGGTCCGCCCCCGGCGCCTCCCGCTCCAATCGCCGCACATACGCCCGCGCCACCGGAAAGCTCAGCGGCGTCAACCAACGCCGCGCCCGCTCCATCACCGCGTCCTTCAACGTCCGGTATGTCAACTCCAAGATCACCCGTTCGAACCGCCCCGCAGATCGGCTCATCAACCCCGCCGCCGCCCCCAACGACACCCCGCAAAACGACACGCCCTCGCCCGGCAACTCCTCGTCCAGAAACCGCACCGCCGCGTCCACGTCCGCCGCCTCCAGCCGCCCAAACGCCACCGGTCCCCAATCGCTCTCCCCATGCGCGCGAAAATCCATCAGCATCACTGAGCACCCGCGCCCGCGAAACCACGCCGCCCGCGAGGCCATCTGCCAGCGGTTCTCGCCCAACCCGTGTGCCAGCAGCCAAACACCCCGCCCCGGCTCGCCGCGGATCAGCAGACAGGCCAGCTTCCGCCCTTCGCTTTCAATCCACACATGCTCCGGATCCAACCCCGCAAACGCCCCCGGCTTCCGCATCGCCGCCTGCATCGCCGCGCTCTTGCGTAAGCGCAAATACCCCGTCACCGCCGCGCCCACCACGCCCGCGAATAAATCGCTCACCGGCCGCATCGCCACTGAGATAGAATCTCACTTCCCGCTCTCTACTTCCGGCAAAGGAGATTCCGCATGATCCGCAAACGCCTACTGTTCCTCGCCGCCACGCTCGCCCTGAGCACGGCCCTGAACGCCCAGGTCAAAAAAGTGCTCACCGTCGGCCAGCCCCCCGAAGTCGTTGCCGACTGGCAATCGGCCTCCACCAAGGTCAAGGTCGTCAACGTCACCCCCGACAAGGTCATGTCCGAAATCGCCGATGCCGATGCTTTCGTTGGCGTCATCAAGCCGGAAGAGGTCGTCGCCGGCAAAAAGCTCAAATGGGTGCAGATCACCAGCGCCGGCGTGGAGAATGTGCTCCACAAATCCGGTTCCACCGCCCTGCGCGACTCCAATATCACCGTCACCAACAACCAGATCGTGCAGGGCCCCGAAATCGCCGACCACGCTCTCGCGATGCTGCTCTACTTCACCCGCAAGCTCAACTACTCCTCGGCCGACCGCCTCACCGAAAACTGGCGCCGTGGCGCCTTCGAAGGCATCGAACTCAAGGGCAAGAACGCCGTCGTCATCGGCCTCGGCGGCATCGGCCAGCAAATCGCCATTCGCTCCTGGGCCTTCGGCATGAACGTCGTCGGCGTCGACCCGGAAGACATCCCCATGTCGCCCTTCTGGCAGAAGGTGGTCAAACCCGACGCCCTCAACGAAGTCATCCCGCAAGCAGACGTCGTCTTCATCTCCGCCCCGCACACCGAGATGTCGCACAAGATGATGGGCCCCACGCAGTTTGACCTGATGAAGAAGAACTCCTATTTCATCGCCGTCTCGCGCGGCGGAATCTACGACCTGCCCTCGCTCATCAAGGCCCTCGATTCCGGCAAACTCGCCGGTGCGGGCGTCGACGTCACCGATCCCGAACCGCTTCCCAAAGGCAACGCCCTTTGGAAGTTCCCCAACGCCATCATCACGCCCCACATCGCCGGCCGCAGCGACCAGGATCGCGGCCGCATGTTGGGTACAGTCAAAGAGAACATCAAACGCTTCGGCGACGACAAGCCGCTTATCAACGTCGTCGACAAGAAGAAGGGTTACTAAGCCGCTCACCGCGCAAGCAACGAGGCCCGCATGATCACACTCAAAGTCAATAACGTCGACCGCAACTTCGACGGCTCGCCGGAGATGCCGCTGCTGTGGTATCTCCGCGACGTGCTCAAACTCACCGGCACGAAATTCGGCTGCGGCCAGGGACTATGCGGCGCCTGCACGGTTCACATCAACGGCGTCGCCATGCGAAGCTGCATCACGCCGCTCAAGGCCGCCGCCGGTAAGTCCATCACCACCATCGAAGGACTCAGCGCCAACGGCGACCACCCCGTGCAGAAGGCCTGGAAAGACTCGAACGTTCCCCAGTGCGGCTACTGCCAAAGCGGCCAGATCATGCAGGCCGCCTCCATGCTCAAGAAAACGCCCAAGCCCACCGACTCTCAGGTGGACGCCGCCATGCGCGGCAACATCTGCCGCTGCGGCACCTATCAACGAATCCGAACCGCCATTCAGATGGCCGCGAAGGTGATGGCATGATCGCGCAAGATCGTATCCAGCGCGTCTCGCGCCGTGGCTTCCTCGAAGGCATCTTCTCGGCCGGTGCGCTCATCATTGGAGCCACGCCCGCCGTGCTCCTCGCCGGTGAAGCCGACAACGCCGCCTGGCACCCGAGCGTCTATCTCGGCCTGCAGAAGGACGGCACGCTTATCATCGTCGCCCACCGCTCCGAAATGGGCACCGGCATCCGCAGCGTTCTTCCCGTTATCGTGGCCGAGGAGATCGAGGCCGACTGGTCCAAGGTGAAAATCGAACAGGCCATCGGTGACGAAAAGTACGGCTCACAAAACACCGACGGCTCATGCTCCATCCGCGACTTCGCCGAAGCCATGCACATCGCCGGCGCATCGGCGCGCATGGTGCTCGAACAGGCCGCCGCCAAGCAGTGGGGCGTTCCCGTCGCGCAGGTGAAAGCCGCGAATCACTTCATCGTCGGCCCCGGTGGCAAGAAGGCCGGCTACGGCGAACTTGTCGAAGCCGCCGCCAAGATCCCTCTGCCCAAACCCGCCGCGGTGAAGCGCAAAGACCCGGCCGCCTACCGCTACATCGGCAAGGATCTTCCCACCATCGACCGCGACGATATCGTCGTCGGCAAAGGCACGTTCGGATACGATGCGTCGATGCCTGGCATGGTCTACGCCACCATCGACCGCCCGCCGGTCATGGGCGCGACGCTCAAATCCTTCGACGACGCCGAAGCCAAAAAGATCCCCGGCGTCTCGCAGACCGTAAAGCTCGACGGCCTCACGCAGCCCTATCTCTTCCAGGCTCTCGGCGGCGTCGCCGTCATCGCCGACAACACCTGGTCCGCTCTCGAAGGCCGTAAGAAGTTGAAGACCGTGTGGGACTCCGGCCCGCACGCCGCCTACGATTCGGAGACCTACAAAACCACGCTCCTCGACGCAGCCCGCAAGCCGCAAAAGGTCGTCCGTAAAGCCGGCGATGTCGATGCCGTCTTCGCCAAAGGCGGAAAAACGATCGAGGCCTCCTACTACGTGCCGCTGCTCGCGCACGCCCCCATGGAGCCGCCCGCCGCCGTCGCCTCGTGGGAGAACGGCAAGGTCGTCACTCACGCCGCCACACAGAATCCACAGGCCGTGCAGGAAGCCGTCGCCGCCGCCATGGGCATTCCCAAGAAGAATGTCATCTGCCATGTGACGCTCCTCGGCGGAGGCTTCGGCCGCAAGTCCAAACCCGATTACGTCGTCGAAGCGGTCAAGCTCTCCAAGGCCGTCGGCAAGCCCGTCAAAATTGTCTGGAACCGCGAAGACGACCTCCGCTTCGACTACTACCACGCCGTCGCCGCCATGCACATGAAGGCCGCCGTCGCCGCCGATGGCAAGCCCGCCGCATGGCTGCAACGCAGCGTCTTCCCCTCCATCGGCAACATGTTCGCCAAGGACTCCAAGTACGGCGCCGACTTCGAAATGGGCATGGGCTGGATCGACACGCCCTTCGACCTCGCCAACTTCCGCGCCGAGAACGGACCCGCCGACTGCCACGTCCGCATCGGCTGGATGCGCTCGGTCTCGCACATCTACCACGCCTTCGCCTTACACTCCTTCGTCGACGAACTCGCCGCCAACGCCAACGCCGACCGCGTCGATTACTATATGAAGTTGATCGGCGCGGGCCGCGTCATCGACGCCGACATGATCAAACAGGGCGCTGCCCACAAAGCGAATCCCAAGTTCCCCATCGACACGGCCCGCCTCCGCCGCGTGCTCGAAGTCTGCGCCAGCAAATCGAACTGGGCGAACAAGAAGTCCGGCAACGGCAAGGGCTACGGCATCGTTGCCCACCGCAGCTTCCTCTCCTACATCGCCGCGATGGTGGAAGTGGAGGTCGACGCCAAGGGCAACGTGAAGATCCCACGCGTCACCTACGCCATTGATCCCGGCCGCGTCATCAACCCCGACCGCGTCCGCGCGCAGTTCGAAGGCGCGTCGGTCTTCGGCACCAGCGTCGCCATGCTCGGCGAAGTCACAGCCAAGGCCGGCGTCATTCAACAGAAGAACTTCGACACGTACCCGGTTGCCCGCATCGACGAATCGCCGCGCGTCACCGACGTGCACATCGTCCCCAGCACCGCCCCGCCCGCCGGCGTCGGCGAACCCGGTGTGCCGCCTATACCGCCGGCCATCTGCAACGCCATATTCGCCGCCAGCGGCAAGCGTATCCGCGAGCTGCCCGTGCGCAAGACCAAGCTCGTATAGCGCACTCGCCGGCCGCGGCCGGACACAATCTCGGGAGCCAATCTTGCCCGGTGGCAGGCCCGGTCTTCAAAACCGTTGAACGGCCTTACCGGCCGTTGGTTCGTTCGACTCGAACTGGTTCCCGCCAGCCCACACATGCTACGTTGGTCCGAGTGGGCCCTTAGCTCAGCGGTTAGAGCAGGGGACTCATAATCCCTTGGTCGTAGGTTCGAATCCTACAGGGCCCACCACTTGAATCAAGCGGCCTGCCAGTGAGAAGCCGGTCCTACGATCAGTTCGCTCGTGTGGGCGCGGGGCATTTTGTGGGGATAGCCTTCCAATTTAGCGACGCACGGCCGGGAACCGCTTCCCGCAGGTGCGGACGCCATGGGACCTTAGCGAAGACATGACGATCCTGAAGCGTTTCCAGCTTGTCGAGAGCGTCACGCGGCAGCTTCGCATGGAACTGCTAAACGTCTTTAACCGGCACTACTTCGGTGGCGTCGACATGGACATGAACAGCGCTTCGTTCGGCAACATCCGCACGGCGAGCGGATTCCGCACGGGGCAGCTGGGCGCGCGCATCGAATGGTAACCTGAGGGCGGAATCACGGCATGATTCTGCCTTCCGCCGTCACACTCTCGGTTGCTTCGCTCGAACGCTCGCGGCACTTCTATCACGACGTGCTGGGGCTCGGCAACCGTCCGTTTCTGAAGTTGATTGAAGACCCCGCCGCTGCGCCCGTTGCGGTACGCGCGCCGGGGCTCTTTCATTTTG
>CAYUZM010000298.1:0-6884 GCA_964449665.1 uncultured Solibacteraceae bacterium | reverse complement strand
CCGCCCGGCGCACCATTTCGATCGCCTGCTCGACGGCGACAAAGAGGCTGCCGGAGGGATCGACGGCGACGGAGGTGGGGTTGTCGAGCGCGGCGGCGCCGACGGTATTGAGGAAGCCATTGCGGCCGAGTTTGCGGACGAGGCCGTTGCCGGAGTCGGCGATGTAGAGGTTGCCGGAGGCGTCGTAGGCGAGGCCGCGGGGCTTGTTCAGTTGGGCGAACTGGGCGGGACCGTTGTCTCCGGCGAGGCCAGGCGTGCCGGTTCCGGCGGCGGTGAAGATGACGCCGTTGGGGAGGATGACGCGGACGCGGTGGGCGTCGAATTCGGCGATTGCGATTTCGCCTTGGGGAGAGATGGCGACGGCGACGGGATCGAAGAGAGGGGCGCTGGCGGCGGGACCTCCGTCGCCCGAGGCCATGGGCGAGGCGGGCGCGACGCCGGTGCCGGCGACCGATTGCAGCGCGCCGGATGAGTTGATGCGCCAGAGGCGGCGGGCTTGCTCGTCTGCGAAGTAGAGGTTGCCGGTGGGGTCGAGGGCGAGGCCCATGGGGGAGGTGAGGCGGGCTTCGGCGGCGGTGGCGGGTGCGGGCGGTGCGGGGTTGGACGGGCTGGGGTTGGTTGGAGTGGATTCGTCGAGACCGGCGACGATGGCGGCTGCGCCGAGGCCGGAGAGACGCCAGATGCGAGTGGGTTCGGAGAAGTAGACGTTGCCGGCGAGGTCCTGGTGGAGGGCGCGGATGGTTTTGAAATTGTTGTTGGGAAGGAGGGGGGTGAGGGCGCCATCGAGGTTGCGGGAGAAGAGCCCGCCTTCGGAGGTGGCGATCAGGAGGCGGCCGTAGTAGTCGGAGGCGAGGGCGAGGGGGGTGCCGGGAAGTGCGGGTTGCGTGGCGAGCAGCTCGGCCTTTCCGGCGGAGAGGCGGAGGATGGACTGGGTTCCGGTGTCGGCGATGAAGAGGGTGCCGAGGTAGTCGACGGCGAGTCCGGCGGGGAATTTGAGGGGGATGGGGGTGCCGTCGCCGGCGAGGAGGTTGAGCTTACCCGCGGTGGAGTACATATAGACGCGATTGGCGGGGGCGTCGCTGATGTAGAGGTTGCCGGTGAGGTCGGTGACGAGGTTGCGGGGGCCGGCGAGTCCGCTGGCGATGGTGGTGATGCGGCCGTCGCGGGCGATTTTGCGGACGCGGCCGTTGCCGAAGTCGGCGATGAAGAGATTGCCGAAATGGTCGGCGGCGAGACCGTAGGGGGATTTGAGGCGGGCGAGTAGGGCAGCACTGGTGTCGCCGGAGAATCCTGGTGTGCCGTCGCCGGCGATGGTGGAGATGCGGCCGCCGGGTTGGACCATTCGGATGCGGTGGTTGGCGGAGTCGGCGAGGTAGAGGTTGCCTTGCGGGTCCGAGGCGAGGCCATCGACGGACCCTAGAAGGGCGGAGGCTGCGGGGCCGTCATCGCCCAAGACGGTACCGCCTGCGTAAGTAGTGATTCGATAGGCGGATGCGGGTGGGGTGGCAGAGGAGTAGGGGACCGACGTACTAGGGGAAGACCCTGGCGAAACCTGCGCGGGGAGGCAAAAAATTGCCGTGGCTATTCCAAAACCGGTAAGGCGGATCGCAATTTTCACTCGGCTATATCTCGCTTTCTAGTAGGTGTAAGGCGAGCAGTAACTCTCTCACTCGGACCGCGATGAGGGGGACATGCAAGCACGGAACACCTTGATTTTTCTAGCCCTGAGCGCAACATTGATGGCGCAGACGGCGACGGTAGAGGGCGTGAAGACGGGATTGCGGCTGGTGGATCTGCGGGCCCGGACGGCGCGCGCACTGGCGGGCGAGACCGGGTCGTCGAGCAAGTCATTGGCGCCGGGCCGGGTGTACCGTGTGGTGCGATTCGATCACGTTCCGAGTACAGAAGATCTGGCAGCGCTGACGGCGGCGGGCATGATGCCGCTGCAGTATGTGCCGGACAACTCGGTGATGGTGTCGATGGTGGAGAGCAAGCAACAACAGGGCGTGCTGGCGGCAACGGGAGAGGCCGGCACGCAGCCCACATACGAGCTGGCGCGGAAGATCAGCCCGATGGTGGACGCGATGGAGGGGGAGGATGGGCAGTTGACGGTAGTGGCCGAATTCTTCCCCGACGTAGCCGATGGAGATACGCACACGATCGCGCAGCGGGAGGGGCTGACGATTCTGGCGCACGCGGACCTGGTGGAGCACCAGTTACTGGTGAAGGGCACGCGTGAGCAGGTGGAAGCGTTGGCGGGTTGGGAAGAGGTTTCGTATGTGTTCCCGGCTTCGAAGGACTTGAACGAAGGCGTGATGGTGCATGGCTGCGTGGGCGCGGTGACAGCGGCGGGTCCGGTGGCGAACTACATTGCGAAGGTGGGCGAGGGTTGGGATGGGCCGGGCAAGGGCGTGGCGAATTTGCGGTACACGCTGGCGCTGTTGAGCGCGCAGTTGCCGCAGGACGCGCAGCGGGCGGAGATTCAGCGGGCGCTGGCGGCGTGGGCGGCGGTGGTGGACGTGAACTTTAGCGAGGGCGGGACGGCGGGTTCGACGAAGCACTTCAACATTTACTTCGGCACGGGCAGCCATGGCGATGCATATCCGTTCGATGGGCGCGGCAAGGTGCTGGCGCACACGTTCTTCCCGTCGCTGCCGAATCCGGAGCCGATCGCGGGCGATATGCACCTGGACGATGCGGAAGTTTGGAAGATTGGCGCGGCGACGGATTTGTTCAGCGTGGTGCTGCATGAGCTGGGACATGGATTGGGCTTGGGACATTCGGACGATCCGACGAACGTGATGTATGCGTACTATCGCGGATGGCAGGCGTTGTCGGCGGGGGACATTGCGGCGATTCGGGAGTTGTATGCGGCGCGGGTGGTGGATGCTCCGGCACCGACGCCTACGCCTGCGCCCGCGCCTGCTCCGGCACCGGCGCCTGCGCCGACGCCTGCTCCCACCCCTGCGCCCGCACCCACAAACCCGCCGGCGACGAATCCGCCTGCGACCCCGGACACGGTTAAGCCGGTGATCAATGTGAGCTATCCTTCGGCGCTGAGCATTACGACTTATGCGACGTCGCTGACGTTTACGGGATCGGCTTCGGACAATGTGGGCGTGACAGCGGTTCGTTGGAGCTCGAATGTTTCGGCGGGTGCGAACGCGGTGGGCACGACGCAGTGGAAGACGACGATTCCGCTGGCGGTGGGGACGAACCGGATTACGTTCACGGCGGTGGATGCGGCGGGGAACGTGGCGGTTCGGAATACCACGGTGACGCGGCGGTAGGGGGGAGAGCAGGGCCAACGCTACGATATGGGCATGAGCCGTACAGCGCTGCTGGCTGAGTTGCTGGACCCGTTCACTCAATGTCTTGATGCGGCCTCTGCTCAGCGAGTGATCGAGTTAGACGTCGCACCTTCGTTCCAGCGGCGTGTGGCTGCGCTGGCTGAGAAGGCGAATGCAGGAACGCTCACCGCGGAGGAACAGGCCGATTACGAGACTTTGATCAACGCGGCGGATCGCATCGCCATCGTTCAGATCAAGGCTAAACGCGGACTTCACACACAACGGGCGTCATGACGGATTGTTCTTCGTACGTTGAATTAGAATTTGTTTCCAAGTGCGCCGGAATCTCCACTCCGCCCATACCATCAATAATTAGTGCTCCATGTTGTCGGTAAATAATCTCCGCCATACTCCCTTCGATGGCATCCGAAACCCACTGCTCGGGAAGTCCAGTCGCACTTGCGATTGCATTGGTCGAGGTTACGTCTCCATCCCGACCTCCGAGGCGCTTTAAGTGCGCGCTCAGAAGCGCGAACCGGGCATCAAGATTGATCTCCCCCTGTAGCAACCTGCACGCCTCAATCCATCCGGCGCATGTGAGGCGCCACCTTGGCCCTCCAGGGGCAAAGCCAATAACCAGGCCCTCTTGGAGCAAGAGACTCCAGACCGCAGCGGGAATACCTGAGTCGATCTCTGCACACCATTCCAGAGAACGGCAATAGTAGCCATCGCCCACATTCAATAAAAACTGCAACGCCCTAACACGTTGCTGATGAGCGTTTTCTTTCGACCAGGTCACGTCAACCGTGACTTTAGCATTTCGGGAAGTCGTGCGGTTGAGAATGACGCCTCACCACAGAACGTTCGTATCAGCAGCTAGGCCGATTTTCGTGTTTCCATAGTCCAGAAATAAGTTTCGCCGCCGATGGACGCCGATGCACGCGGATGAGCCGATAGGCCGGCAGGCCCGCACGGGGAACAAAAGGCCCAGGGAACAGTCTACAGTTACTTGGAAACTGGTCTGAACGGGCTGTTGTGCCAACCGATCCAAACTTGTGGTTGGTTAACCGGCCGTCGAAATTAGCCTATTGCAGCGAATTTGTGTAGCAGTGATCCACAGAAGTGGCAATTCCAAACACTCAGTGCTCATCGCGCTCAACGCGCCACACCGCGCGCCCACACCTCAATCCAATCCAGGCGCGAGCAGGCTGCGGACTCGCCGCCGGACATGAGATCGGTGAAGCCGATTTCTTCGACGCTTGAGAGGTCGGGGTTGGGGACCCAGGCGGCTTCGGTGATGGTCTTGATGTCGAGCTTGCGCCAGCGCATGCCGGCGAGGATGAATTCGCGTTCGCGCCAGTCGTCGGCGGGGCCGTCGGATTCGGCGCTGACGAGCCACTGGCCGGAGGCGAGTTTGAGAATCACGCGGAGTTCGCGGAAGCCGGCTTGCTTCGATCGCCAGCGGATTTTGGATTGGCCGGTTAGGGCGGCGTTGTGGGTGCGGTGGCGGAGGGTGAGTGGCCAATTGCAGGTGGGGGTGCCGGACGGCGGCTGCTGAATTGGCAATATGCCGGGTAAAATCATAACCAAGCTCCTCACGGAGTTCATCAGCCGCTTTTAAAAACCTGGCTGACTGTTCTTCTGTAAATGCGTCCTGCACGGGTTGTTCGCTCGCAGCGAGATGAGAAAAAACCGATTGCACCCTGAAGGAAGACGATGTTTTCAGAATGGTACCGAGTACTTTCATGTCTGAAGGAGAGAATCCCAGCCTGTTCATACCCGTTTCGATTTCGATATGTACGGGATAAAGTTGCAAACCTTCTTTTTGAAGGAATTCATCGAAGGCATTCAATAATTCAAAAGAGTATAATTCGGGTTCCAGGTTATGTTCAACGATGGCATCAAAGGCATTCTTTTCCGGGTTCATGACCATGACCGGTAAGGTGATCCCTGCCTTTCTTAGTTCCACGCCTTCATCGGCATATGCCACTCCGAGATAATCTACTTTATGATATTGCAGGATACCGGCTATTTCTGCTCCACCGCTGCCATAAGCGAATGCTTTTACCATCGCCATTACTTTCGTTGCCGGTTTCAGTTGTTGCTGGTATTGCAGAAGATTATGAACGATCGCGCTAAGATTGATCTCAAGTACGGTCTGGTGGGCTTTTTCTTCCAGCAGCCGGACAATCCGTTCAAATGCAAATACCCTAGCACCTTTTACCAGTATCGATTCATCCCGGAAGGAAGAAAACCGGAACTGTCGGATGAAGTCATCAGTCGACAAGAAAGTCTCGACAGTAATGTCCTCACCGTTACCGGGCAGTAAATGGGTACTGACCTGTTCACCGATTCCGATCACCCGGTTCACATGGTGCTTGCGCAGGCTATTCATTACGTGGGCATACAGTTCTTCAGGTGGTACGCCGGTTTGCAAAAAATCAGAAAGGATCACCGTTTTCTTTGTACCCGGTCCCTGTTGTTCAAGAAAGTTCAATGCGATCCAGAGCGCGCAGATCTCGCCAGCCTTCGCGCCACTCGCGACCTGGTATATGTACTATAACTATCATTAATCACCAGGCAGCCCTGGATCCCGTTTTTTAGTTCAAGACGCATGTTGACCGGTACCAGCGTTTCCATTCGCTCACGAATCACCTCCTTGTCATATCCCAGCATCAGCATTACTTCCCAGCAGGTGATCGCATTACTGACAGAGGCTTCATCGGTAAAGGGAATACGGATGCTCATCGGGGGGGTGTCGCCATGTCTCGCTGTGATGACAGTAAAGTTACCTTCCTGTTTTTTTTCAATGAGATGAAGCGGTGGTGGAAGTTTTGCATTGCGGAAAAGTATCCGCTTCTCTTTTTCCTTAACCTGCTTTGATATGAACCCCTCGCTGTGTGCTTCACCGATACTGGTCATCACACCGATGGTGGGCCGGATGACCTTTTCCAGTTTCTCCATTTCCCCCGGGCGCGAGATACCTGCTTCGAAGATTGCCAGGGCATGGTGTTCATTCATCTGCCATACACTCAGGGGAACCCCGGTCTGTGAATTATAGCTTCTTGGACTTCGTACAATATTAAGATCGGGGTGCAATAACTGGTACAGCCACTCCTTCACGATGGTTTTGCCATTGCTGCCTGTAATACCGATCACGGGTATGCGGAAATGAGAACGGTGCCAGGCTGCCAGTTGCTGCAGTGCATCCGTTGTATCATCCACTTCAATGTAGTTTGCATCAGGGTGAATCGTTTCCGGCAGGGATGAAACAACAAAGTTGCGCACACCTTTATCATACAGTTCAGGAATGAACTGGTGACCATCCCGGCGGGGACCTTTTAACGCAAAGAACAATGAAGTGCCGGGAGAGAATACTTTACGGCTATCGGGCAGGAGATGTTCAATGATCCCATCGCCGGGACCGGTGATCCCTGCATTCAGGACCTGGGCGATATGACTGACAGGATAAGACAAACTGAAATTTCGGCCTTTCTATATGCTTTCATCCGTAACATCCGGAGGCACACCTTCCTTTTTCATAAAGATTGAATAAAAGATCGAGCCCGCGATACAAATCATGATCATCCCCAG
>CAYUZM010000297.1:0-6887 GCA_964449665.1 uncultured Solibacteraceae bacterium | reverse complement strand
GGATATTCAGCCTTTCCCTAATTGCTTCCACGTCCGCCAAACGAACGGGCCCACGGTAGGAGTCGTTATCCACGGCCTGTGGAGCCAGAAAGATTCTCCGCTCTTCGACGCCTTCACTCAGCAGATACAGCCGCACGTGCTCTCCATAGGCGACGATCGCATCCGAGTTCAAATACAGCCGCCGCGTGATCGGCCACAGCAACTTGTGTAGCGGCGTCTCAAGACGCACCCACACCCCCGTCCACAAGATGAACGGACGTCCCATGCAGCGGGCCGCAAGCCACGTCACCGGCAGTGCGAACTTGTCGTTGATGCACTTGATGAAGACCTCGTTGCGGCGGTCCGAGAGCAGCGCGCGGATCAGCGACGGGACCACTCGCACACGGCCCAGCCAGAATCCGGGCAGATACTCGCATTGGAACGCCGTACTGCGGACGACTCCGTGCGCGCGCTGCCAGTACCACTCGCCGCCATCGGAATAGAGGTAACAGCGCAGGTCGCACATCGACGCCAAAGCCTCGAACATCCTGAGCCGGTAGTGCGCGACGAAGTTACTTACGAACGCCACGCGGGGCAGTTCCCGTCCAGCGGTTGCCTGCATGTTCACGCACTCTCCCTTCCTGGAAACAGCAGACTCAACGCCCAGTCCCGCGGATATCCGAAGATCCTCCTCGTAAGCCCAACCGCGAGGCAGGCTGGCAACAGCGGCCACGGACAGTTCCGCGCCGCATAACGGACGAACACCGCCAAATTTCCTCCGCCGCGAATGCCAAACAAATGCCGCCCGTAGTTCTTCCACGATTTCTCCATCCGGTTCTGCGCGTCACCGCTCGCGGCCGGACGCACCTGTAACACCACTTCGCGATCGCAGATGATGCGAAACCCGGCGCGGCGCGCGCGGTGCGTGAAATCATAGTCGGCCGCGTACTGAGGAAATCGCCGGGAATCGAACAGGCCAATGCGCTCGAATACCGAATCGGGTATCAGCAGCCCGCGGCCCGGCGCATGGGTCACCTCCACGACGCCGCCTGGATTGTCCAGCAGACTGCGGTGCGAAGCCAGAAGCCAGTTCACCGACTCGCCGCCTGCTACCGGCGCGCCCGTGCCGATATCCACCGCCGCGCAACTGATCAGGGCGTGCGGGTGGCGCTGCATCGACCGGCGCAACCGCGCCACAAAATCCGCCGGCGGAACCGTGTCGTCGTTCAGGCAAACCACGGGCCCGCCCTTCGCCGCAAGGGCACGGCGCACCCCCGCATTTGTTGACTCGGCCCACCACAGGTTGCCGTCGCCCTGCACGACTTCCACCTCCGGAAACTCGCGGCGCAACATCCGAGCCGTGCCATCGCGCGAACCGTCGTCGATGACAATCGTCCGGAAGTCTCGATCAGTCTGCGCCCGTAGCGCTTGCAGACAGAGCCGCGTGAAGTGGCGCCGGCCGTGAACGGGAATCACGAATGTCATTCGGCACCTGCCGCGACGGCGTTCTCTTCCACTCGCGCCTCCGCCAAATTGGTCTTGATCTCGCACCATAGGGAGGGCATCGCCGTCATCGCGCCTGCCAGCAAACCCTGCTCAGGCGACGGGCCATATACGATGAAGTACGTCAGTTGGCCGGCAAGAATCGCGAACAGCAGATTGGAGGGCGTCCATGCGGCCAGGTTGCGAATCTGAGGGGGAACCCGCACCCGCCGCCAGAGAGCCGCAAAGCCCACGATCAGCGTGGCGAGACCCAATATCCCCGTGCGATTCAACGTGAAGATATAGATGTTGTGAGCCGATGCCGCCGATTCCACCGAGCCGATCACATAAGCGCCGGGATTGCCAAATCCCATCCCGGTCAGCATCCGGGCGGGCGGCACATTGAGAAACTCCAGCACATACTGCTGCCACATCAGCAGCCGCCAGCCAAACGAGCTTCGGTCCAGATCGAACGGCTCCTGCGCACTGGCCACCAGCGAACTGGCGACGGCATTCTCGATCGCGAAACCCTCGGGCCTCGTGAGAATCGCAACTCCCGCGAGAATCCCCGCGGCCAGCACGAACGCTACGAAGGGGCGGAACATCCGCTCGCGGTAGCAGAGCGCGCCGGCCGATACCAGCAGTGCTACCCACACACTGCGATGTTGCAGCAGAATCACAGATCCGGCGAGGACGGCCAAGAAGAGCCGCAAAGTATCCCAGCCGCGAACTTCGGCGGCGCTCCGCCGGGAATAGTAAATGAGGATCAACACTCCTTGCGCGAGAAACAGGGTGTGCGCGGCGTTCAGCACCCGCATGGGCTGGCCCGCGCCCACCGATGCCCACGTGCTCGCGATGCCCAGTTGCAACGCCACGGCTGCCCAGCGAAGAAGCGCAAGTCCCACCAGCGCGCCGCATCCCGCCAGCCACACGCGGGCCAGACCCTTCATCGTGTGTGAGGTCAACGGAAACGAAGCGGTGTAGACGATCGCCGAGACAAAGTAGAAAAACTGGCGGAACTCGACGCCGGCCGCTTTCACGCCGTGCCAGGCCGCTCCCAGTGCGAACGCCGCCAGCGCCACAATCAGGAACCAGAGCCATACCCTCGCGCGCCGTATGGCGCCGGAATTTGTCCCAAACCGAACCATCGCGACAGCGGCGAGAGCGATCCCAACCAGATCGTCGGCGTATACGTGGAAACCGGACAGACGAATCTCAATCGGATCGACCGTGATCGCGTTCAGCACCATCACGGCGGCGAGAAGAGCGGCTCCCGATACGGCTGTTCGATGGAGGCGCCACGCCGCAAAACAGGCCCCAATCATCGCAGCCGGCGCATACAAGAGCATCATCATGGCCGCGCTCCCGTTCCGGACCGGTACAGGTCTGCGTACGCCGACGCGCCTCGCGCGACGGAAAATTTTTCGTGAATTCGTCTGCTGGTCCGAAGCGCGCTTTCGCGCAGCGCCTCCGGGCTCCGCTCGAAGCAGCGCCGCAGTGCCGCCGCAATGGCGCCGGGATCCGTTGCGGTCCATTCGCAATCGGCCACGTCGCGCAAATCGCGCAGCCCCTCCACATCGGCCAGCAGCGCGGGCACGCCCGCCCCCAGCGCCTCAAGCGCCGCGATGCCCGCGCCTTCGTGCAGCGAAGGCATCACGAATAGATCGGCGGCGGCAAAGACGCCGCGAACATCTTCCACCGCTCCGAGAAACCGCGCCTCGACTCCCAACCGTTCCGCCAGACGCGCTTCCTCACGCGAGGAATCCTCACAACCCGCGTGCAAATACACCACACGCCATGGGCGCGGAAGTGAGCCCAGCGCCGAGACGACCGCCAGATGGTTCTTCACCGGAGAGCAGTTGCCGACCGTTGCCACCGCGATCGCATCGTCTGGAATTCGGAATCCACGGCGCGCCACGGCGCGTTCCTCCCGCGAGGCTGGATGGTAGCGGTCCGAGTCGAACCAGTTTGGAATCCGCAGGGACGGATTCTGGTAGCTCATCCATTCCACCCGTTGAACGGTTGGGCTCACGGCGACCGTGGTCGTCCGCAGCGCCCGCCGCAGCACATATCTCTGCACGAAGCGCTTGCACCGCAACCAGCCGCGAAACGCGAAAATGCCGTGCACGGACCGCACCACGCGCGGGCGTCCGGAGCAGAAAGCCAGCGCCGCATACCAGAAGTTCGCCCGTTCGCAATGGATGTGCACGCTATCGAAGCGGTTCCGCCCCAGAAACCGGAAGACTCTCCACAAGTAGAGAGGCGACCGTTCGAACGGGAGGTGGTGCAATCGATATCCCGCCCGCTCCAGGCACGGCGCATACTCGCCGGAGGACTCTCCGGTGACGAGTATCTCGCCTTGGATTCCACGCGAATGCCACAAGCCGGACGCCGCGCGCAGCATCGTTTCCGCGCCTGAAGGACGCAGTTCATTCAAGATGTGCAGCACTCGCATCGGTTAAAGGCTCCTGTAGATCTCCGCGTACTGTTCGAGCACCGTGTCCGGCCAGAATCGTTCCTTCGCGAAACGATGGCCGCCAATCGCCAGCCGCTCGCGCCGTGTGGGGTCGGCCGCCAAACGCACCATCTCGCGCGCCAACGCCCCCGCCGAATCGCCATCGGCCAGAACCGCGTTCGTGTCATCGGCAATGACGGCGCCCTGCCGCGCGGCAATCACAGGCACCGAGTGCGCCATGGCTTCGGCGACGGCCATTGAGAACGACTCCTCGCGAGAGGGATGCACAAGCACATCGGTACGCGCCAATGCCTCGCGCAGCACGCTGGGCGCGACTTGCCCCACAAACGAGACGCCATACTGCAACCCGGCCGCGCCCGCCCAACGCTCCGCCTCCTCGCCTGGGCCATGCCCATACCCAAACAGAACCAGCCGCGCGCCGGGCAGACTCTTCCGCGCCGTAGCGAAGGCTTCGATCAATGTGCGGCCGTTCTTCATCTCGCCCCAACCCGTAAGCACCGCCGCAAACGTCACTCCTTCAGGGCGGTCCTCCTCGCGCCGCGCAAACCACTCCGTGTCCACTGGGTTGGGAATCACCACCGGTTGATCCCGGCAGCCCATCCAGCGGCAGAAATGATCGGCCACCGCTTGAGAAACCGCGGTCATGCGCGGAGCGCGCCGCGCGGCCATCCCTGCCATCCATGCACGCACCAGCCGGTAGGGGCTTGGGTTCCAGCGCAGCACCCGCAGGGGACGATCGTGCGCCGTCACTACCGTCGGCGCTCCGCTTTCCAACGCGCCGAGCGCGAATTCGTACGTCCAGTGCGCGTGCACCACATCCGGCCGTTCCCGCCGTATGTGCCGGACCAGCGAATCCCGTTCCAGGCGAAAGCAATCGCGCGCGCGATGGTGGCTGCGGTAAGGTCCCAAACAGAGACGTAAACCGTTAGCGGTTCCGGCGACGTATTCTCCTTTCACCGTGGAGTCCAGCGAGAAAACGATGACCCGCCAGCCGCGAGCAAGCGCCGCCCGTGCCAGCGAAACAACGGGAGTTCCGCCGAGACCGGTTGGCAGATTGGCGGGCGGGCCCAGAAACGCGGCGAGGCCTCTTGTATCCACGGGTCCGCAAATCCCGAGCGTCATCGCGTCCCTCCGGCGGAACCAGCGGCGAATGCCGCCCTGTAGATGCGCCACTCGATCGCAACCAACCCGCGTAACACCACGGCGCCAAGGCCAAGCCCCACTCCAACCAGCGCCACGATTCCGGCCAGATGTCCGTCGAAGAGGTGGTCGCCCAAAAGCGCGCAGGCGCCGGCGATCAGCGAAAACGCAAGCGGCGCGCGCAGTACGCCGGTCAATCGCCGTACCGGTAAGCCAACGCATGCTCCCATGGCAACGGCTCGCACGGCGCTTACGGCGAAGAAACATCCGGCAATCGCCAGTGGGGACCGGTTGGCGGCAAGGCTCAGCAGCACGCCAAACAGGATCAGAGCCAACACCTGGATGCGCAACTCGCGCTGGACCTGATCGCGTGACCACAAAATAGGGCCGCTCAAACTCGCGATTGTCTGCAAAGGCATTGCGCACGCCAGCGCGGCCATAAGCGGCGCCGCCGGCAGCCACGCTTCGCCCAACAGTCCCGCCACAATCGAACGCGGCACCGCCGTCACCACTGTCACCACGGGAAGGACCGCCAGCATCGTTGCGCCAATCGACGTCAAATAGGCACGCTCGGCCGCCGCGCGATCTTCTGCCCGCCGCGAATAGGCGGGAAACAGCACGCTCTGCACCACGCCCACCAGCGTCGAGAGCGGAGTAACGGCGATGCTCTGCGCCCGGTTGTACAAACCAACGGCCGAAGTCCCGAAGGCCCGGCTCATCACTAAACTGTCGAGGCTCGCAATCAGCCAGTTCACCAGATTCGTGCCCGTTACTTTCAGCCCGAACGCCGTCAGGCCGCCATCAGGTTTCCACGCCGGAGTCAGCGGATGACGCACCACGGCATAGGCCCAAACCGAACTGACCAGGATCTGCGCGACAATTCCCAGCGCCAGGCTGAGGGTTGCGAGTCCCGTGAACGCGGCCATTGGAATCGCCACCAATGCGTAACCGGCAATCACGCCCGCCGTCTGCGAGATCTGCCCGGACTTCAGGTCGAGCCGTCTCCGCAACAGCGCATGAGCCGTCTGGCCGAACGCCTGGGCGATCAGCGCCGGACAGAGCCAGCGAATCGCCGCGGTCAATCCCGGATCGCGCAGCAGGCCCGCCACCACGCCGGCCAGCAATGCAAACAGCACCGCCAGAACGCATCCAATCGCCAGTTGCACCGTGAAGGCATACCGGACATCGCGATCGGTGATCTCGCGCTGCTGCACCAGCGCGGCGCTGAATCCCAGATCCACGAACTGGCTGCCCACGCCGACCAACGCCCATGCCGTGGCCACCAGCCCGAACGGATGCGGTCCCAGCATGTGCGCCAGCAGAATGCCCGACGAGGCTTGCACCGCAATGCGAATTGCCACGCAGGCGTAGCACCACCCCAGCGCTTCGATCGCAAGCCGCGTCACCCCCTTGCTCATGGCCGCCGCGGGCTCCACAAGGCGCGGCGCAGTGCATGCCACCGCTCGGCCACCTCCGGCTGCCGCATGCCGCGGCGGGTGAGCGCGATGGCGGCCGCAAACAGCGCCTGCGAAAAACCGCCCAGCAAAACATACAGCATGCGGGAAGGGCCTGATTTCACCTCCGGCGCCACGGCATAGTCCACCACCTGCACCACCGTGGCCTGCTTGGCTTCGTCAATACGCGCCGTCTCCCGCTGCTTCGCCAGCACCTCGAACAGCGTTTCGTGATACTTCAACTCGCGCAGAGCGCGTAGATATTCGAGTCCGGCCCCAGGAAGGCGAGAGGCAGCCATGCCGGAGTGCGCATCCGCGGCCGGCGAGTTCCGGAGCTGCCGCAAACGGCGCCCCAC
>CAYUZM010000296.1:0-6898 GCA_964449665.1 uncultured Solibacteraceae bacterium | reverse complement strand
GGCCCGGTCAGGCGGGGGGGCCGCCGATCGGCCGCCCGGCGTCTCGGAAAGCTACGGCACTTTGCGCTGGGGCAAACTCGCCGAAATCATACTCTACGATTGCCGCCGCTACCTGTCGTTGCGAGGGCCCCTCGCGGGCTTCGTCGCGCCCGAAGCCGAGGCCTGGCTCCTGGCCCGCATGAAGGCCCAGGAAACGAACCACGTCGTGAACCTGCCCTCCCTTCCCATCGGCTGGAGCGCCGGCAAATGGGGCGATTGGTATCCCGACGTCCTCGGCGACGATGGCAAACTCGGTACCGCCAAACCCAAATACTTTTGGCAATCCGGTTGGCGCGCGCAGCATGACCGCCTGCTCGCCGCCGCCAGCGCCATGGAGCGTATCCCCCTCTTCCTCTCGGGCGACCTCCACGCCCTCGCCGAAGCCAGGATCCTGCGCAACGGCCCGCACAACCTGGAACGGAATCCCGTCGTCAGCGTGCTCACCGGCCCCATCGGCACCGCGGGCAACGGATGGCCTTCCTCTGCCCGCGGAACGCCGCCGCTTCCTCCCGTGGGCCTGGAGTTGCAAACAGGCCTCGCGCCGCTCGAACAGAACGGATTTACGATTCTCGATTTCACGCCCGGCCACATCGGCGGCGCCTTCTACAAATGGAAACTCGGCCAGCCGGAAGCGAACCTCGACTCGCTGCAACCCTTCCACCGCTTCCGTCTTTCCAGCCGCGCCTGAAACCCGGATCGACGCCCGTGCATCGCTTAGTCGTGGGGCTATGTTAAAATCGGAGGAGCGTATGAAGCTGCGTACCTTTCTTTATCCCGCCATGGGCGTTTTGCTCTTGAGTTCCGGCGCGTTTGCCCAAAAGGGCGGAGACGCCGCCAAGGGCAAGGAAGTGTTTGAACAGTGCGCGGTGTGCCACAACGCCGACAGCGACGAGAAGAAAATGGGCCCCGGCTTGAAGGGCCTGTTCAAGAAGGCCAAGCTCGCCAACGGCAAGGCCGTCAGCGAAGCCGCCGTTCGCGCCATTGTGGAACAGGGCGGCAATGGTATGCCCGCCTACGAAGAGATGCTCGAGAAGAAAGAGAAAGACGACCTGATCGCCTATCTCAAGACGTTGTAATCGTCAGCGTGCGGGCCACAGGGCCCGTCGCAGCCGCCGCGTCCCCATCGTCTAGCCCGGCCTAGGACACCGCCCTTTCACGGCGATAACGCGGGTTCGAATCCCGCTGGGGACGCCAAATCATCTTTGTGCTTGTGATTTCCCGCTAAAAGATTGAAAACAGATACCGGTTGTGGGGTTCCAAACCCTTCATTGGTTAGAGCCAGCCCCTGCGGGAATATTGCTCTCTGAATCCTAGCTTTTCGCTGCACGTCGGCAGTTTGCCAGATCCCCGACACATGCTCCAAGAACCACCAAGCGAACTGCGGAGCTATCTCTGCATCGTCCTCGCTGGATCCCTCCGCTTGTAGAATGACGGTCCCAACCTCGTCCAACTGGGTTCCAAGTCTTCGCATTTGGTCTTCATAGGTCGATTGGTCCAGCCTGCCATCGAGCATTGCATCGATAGCCTTCTGCTTCCGTTCCTGAATGTATGATTGCTCCCTTCGGAGATTCCCTAGTTCTGTCTGACGTGCGGCGTTCTTTCCGGCCAAAACCTCAGAGAACACGTCGAAGAATAGAGGCTTCATCGCGGCCTTAGGCTGAAGGTTTGTGAGCAGTTGAACGAACCAATCATGCACTTTCTCTTGACGGAGGCTCACACCCTCACAGGAGCGGGTTCGGCAGTGGTAGTACGGATACTTGCCACCCTTCTTTCCGGTTGAAGCGCTTCCGGTGAGGCCGGTATCACAATGACCGCATCGCACGAACAATCGCAATGGGAATGCCTCATGTACTGTGCTCCTCTTTTGGGGTTCAATCCCGTCCACTCCGGTGAGTTGCCGAGTGCGTTCAAACAGCTCATCACTAATGATTGGTTCGAATCTGCCCCGAACAGAGATGCCCCAACCCTGTACCCTTACCCATCCGGAATAGATTGGATTGCTGAGCATCCGGTTGAGAGTTTGAGCGGCAACGGGTCTACCTTGCTTTGTACGGAACCCTTGAGCTGTTAGCTTTCTCTGTATTTCTGCCTTGGAGAAGCCTTCATTTGCGAACATCTCGAATGCACGCTTCACGAACGGTGCTGCAACAGGATCAAGTGCTAACCTGCCGAGAGTTTGGCGTCCAGCGCTTCGGTAGCCGATGGGTGCTTTGTTTACCCAGTTCCCCTGCGCAATCGATGCCTTCATTCTCACTACTGTTTGCTCGGCCTTCTGCTCGTTCTCGAACTGAGCGGTTAGACTCGATATTCCTTCCATGAATCGCTCATGAGCAGAAGACCCGAGGGGTTCAGAAATGGAGTGTAATGCGATAGACAACCGATCCAACAGCGTGCGTACCCGAAAATGATCTGCGGTGGAGCGTGAGAACCTGGAAACCGAATAGACGACCATCACCTGTACTGATTGGCGTTCCTCCACACAGTATGCAAGCATCGCCTTGAATTGTGGCCGCTCAGCCGTCTTTGCGCTAGCAGCCTCAGTAAAGACTCGCAGCACCTTGAGCCCTTGACGCTCGCAATATTCACGGCATAGCTTTTCTTGGCTGGTCAAACTCAGGTTATTTTCGGCCTGTCCCTTGGTGGAGACGCGAGCATAGATCACTGCCCCCGTCTTCAACGCTGTTACCTTCGTCGCCTTGAAATACTTCGGCATCGTCATTCCGCCGTATCCGTCTCCTCTAGTATCCGCGCTAGAAGCTCCGAAATGACCCTAGCGTTTTGTGGAACGGCATCCCAATCCGTCGTCGAGTCGAGGTATGCGTCTGCGGCCATCTCTGCGAACTCGTATAGCCCGTCACGAAGTTTCAAAACTTGCTCATCGGGGAGGGCGGAAGAACCTTCAGGTAGCAGACTGCGGCAACGATCCACGGACAGACGCTCTGCGTTCATCGAGGGGGATTATAGCGCAAGTCTGCCTACTCGGAAATCACGACCCCAGGACGAACCGTACTACGAAAATTGTGGGCGTAGATGACATCGCACTACGAGTTGATTCTGATTCTAAAGGCTTTAGCTTGAATCGCAGGGCGACGTAGACCCTACGAATCTACGCCTCTTCGCTATCAGGCTATTTGTTTTCAATACTTTGGGGCTGAGGTGGTCGTGAAACGTGCGATGGGGGCTATTTATCGCTAGGCAAACAGTAGCTGAAAAGCGTTGCTAGCGGCGTACAGAGACGTAGCCCGTTGCCAGCATCGCGTGTATCGATTTGCGCTCTCGCTCCTACCTTGACCTACTGGGTCTTAGGAAGCCTGGGTAAGCATAGGCAGTTCTAGGCGACGTTGAGCGCTGCTTGCAACCTGTTAAAGAACTGGCTTCCTCCGAAGAGTTGAATACCCCTAGTCTGCCGTTCAAACTCTCGCACGAATGGTGGGTTGCTGAGGACATCAGGGGTGAGTTGGAGAAGCGGTTTGCTAGTGTACCCAATCCATTTCCCTAACTCGTATGCTTTCATGCAGTGAACTTCTAGCGGCTGCAACCCATACCGCGATGCGGCAGACTGCCACCGACCAAGAAGGTTCTCTTTGATTGCGCTGAAGCTTTTGAAAGGGGCGACAAGCAAAGCGTGAACGTGGGGTTGGACCATTTCGTCAAAGTTGTTTGGCGGCAGATCAACCTCAGTAGCTCGGAACCATCCAGTGATGGCTCTGAAGGGAGCACGGCGCATCATGTCGAGAAACGCCGCTTGGATATTATGCACCGACTGCCGAAGATCGTTCACGTGCACATTTGGAATCGTCACCGTGACGGCAGCCCTAGTCGAATCGGGAACGGCTGACGACGAGAGAAGGGCTTCGCGATACTTGGCTTTCCTACGACGCAAGCCACCACCGCCATTGTGCCCATGTCCACCGCCACACATGGGACACAGACGATGGCCGCAAGTACTGAAGGGCCTGTGACCAACTACCTTGGTTGGGTTGTCTTTGTCTCGGATCGGGACTGCACTTTCTGCACAAGATAGGAGTCGGTCTAAGCCTCGCGGTCTATCTTCTTCGGGTTGATCCATCAAGATCGCATATAGTTGATTTCTTTGGTCGTGATACGAAAGGAATTGTGTTTGGTTCATGACAAAACGTAGGTACGAGGGGACGGGCGAAAGCGTGCACGTTACGTTGCTATACATAATTAAATAGAGAGAGCCGCCTCGGAAGATCCGAAACGGCTCAACGAAGCTACGCTTTCTACGGCTTATTGCTAGATCACTTTCAGCTCTCGGGCGATTGCCTTGAGTCGGCGATATTCAGCGATGTTCTTCTGAGCCAGCTTGTTAGCTAGGTTGCCGTCGCTATTCTTGCCAAAGATTCGCTTCGCCGTGCTTGCGTCAGAGCGACTATCGGACTTCACTGCGCCGTCTTCCTTCGAGCGGATAGTCCAAGGTTTTCTAGCCGCGTAGTCGCGCACGTACTCATCAACCGTCATTGGTTCGAGAGCATTGTTCAGCGTCGGAACGCCGCTAGGGTTAAGGATTACGTGACGGCCAAGCGCCTTGTCGAACCGCACACGCGATTCGATGGCCTCTGCAACCTCTGCGGGGTCGTGAAAGGCGATATTGCGCAGGGCGTCTTGGATGGCGGATCGTTTACGTAGTGCCTCCACTTCGCCTTGAGCGTTATCCAATTCACCGGATAGCCGTTGGATCTCTGCGTCTGTGTTGCCCTCGCCAGAGGAGCGCCCTTCTAGGGCTGCCTTTTGCCCACGCAGCTCTTCTAGCTGCTCTTTCAGTTCGCGATTCGACCTCGAAAGGCGATCTTCTACAATTCGGTTGATGCGTTCTTGCTGTTCAGGCGAGAACGTTATGGAAGTGGGCTCAGCAAACGTAGCTGAACCGTTGTTGTCTTTGTTCATACGGGACCGTCCCAATACGCTGCTCACGTGTGAGCGGAGTACGGGCCACCTTCTAAGAGTTTGGATTTGCCTCGGGAGTGAGGCAGAGGATATACGGCTATTGAGTAGATAAACTCCTAGCAGTATACATTTATTGTAGCACGAATTTCTGGCGCGTCAAGTGCCCCTAGCCACTTATCGACCATAAGTTACTGCATTGATTCAGAAAAAGACGTGCAAATAATTTTGCGATCAGTCTGTGTTGGCTTCTAATAAACAAAGAAGCTCATCGTCCGAGGCTATAGTCTCGGCGGGTTTCGGAAGTGCAAGGAACGCGAAGAAAGAACAATTGAGGTCGCAACTAGCGACCAGTGGGATTACCGCGCCGTTGATCGGCTGACGATTCTGAGCCCGGCGTACTTGGTCGCAACTCTGCGGGCTCTGGACTGAAGCTCTATCAACCGGGCTTCATCAACGGAGCGAAGGCAGTCATCGCAGAGATCGACTTCGCCGCTTATTGTGAGATCGTCGAGAGGGAAAAGCCCTGTGCAGTTTGTGCAGAAAGATGTCGCCTTGTCAGATGCAGTTCCCATACCGAGCTTGAAAAACCCTAGACGACAAAATTCAGGTGCAAAAATTGTGTGGGCAACCCACGCCACGTTTCTGAAGTGCCCTGCGCCCGACCATCGCTACGTGAACAAAAGGACGCGACGGCAGAATAGCATCCCTTTCGAAAATCTCCAAAAAAATTTTTGTTGATAACAAAGGTGTTACCTTATTCTGTAGATTAGGGTATAGACAAAGTACCTGATTTGCACGATACTGCCACCATGACAAAGGCTTTTGCATACCTGAGGGTCAGCAGCCAAGGACAGCTTGAAGGGGATGGATTCGAGCGACAGACTCGGGCAATCAAAAACTTCGCCCGCACAAAAGAAATTCAGATTGCCCGGTGGTTTCGGGAGGAAGGGGTGAGCGGTTCAAAGGGCATGAAGGATCGACCAGCGCTAGCGCAGCTAGTGGAGGCGTTGCACTCAAACGGAGTGAAGCTCGTGCTCATTGAGCGGCTGGATCGTCTGGCTAGGGATTTGGCGATTCAGGAGGCCGTTATTGGCGATCTGAAAAGGAATGGCTTCGAAATCATCAGCGCGGAGGAACCCGATTTATGCAGCGGCGATCTAGCACGGAAACTGATGCGGCAAGTACTGGGCGCTTTCGCTGAATACGAGAGAGACATGATCGTCTCAAAGCTGCGTGGAGCAAGAGAGCGAGTAAAGGCCCGAGAAGGCCGCTGTGAGGGCGTGAAACCATTCGGGCACTTCGAGGGCGAGGAAGAGATTATCGCGCGAATGAAGGCCCTCAGAAGCTCCGGAACGGGCTATCAGGGCATCGCCGACGCTCTCAACACGGGAGGATTGAAGCCGCGTTCAGGTACGAAGTGGCACCCGAACGTAGTTCGGAGGATTTTGTTGGCCTCATGCTAGAAGCTGGCGATGCTCACTTCGCAGACTGCAAGCGCAGCATTGACTTCGGTATCCAGCAAGCCTTGCCGTAGTGGTAGCCAGACGACAGGACTACATCTGTCAATTCCCCGCTCAGACCAACTCCTACGACTTCTGCGGGAGTGCCCTTCTTAACGTTGAAGAGCAAGCCACGATCAAACACACCCTTGGCCGTATCTAGATCGTTACTCGCGAATGCAGAAATCGCAAGAGCGGCAGCCTCTTCGGTGGTGCCGCAATGAAAATTCGTAGTGATGAACACCTGCTGTCCCGCCTGAGGAAATGTCAGCTTTGAACTATCCGCCGCAACCTGCCTTGGACTATCGGATTGGGGGGATATTGACACCCGAATAGCATTCACGAAAAAGAGGAGAACCAAACCAAGGCAGCAATACTTGGCCATCTTTGAGCCATTGAATCGTACCGTGCCGCCACAATTCCCACAGTACAAGGTACCAGCAGCCACTTCA
>CAYUZM010000295.1:0-6899 GCA_964449665.1 uncultured Solibacteraceae bacterium | reverse complement strand
GGGTCCTGGTAATGGGCGAGGAAGGGCGGCGGGTCAAGGGCGGGGTAAAACTAGACCACCGTGGCGGAGGAAAAGTGGACCACGTTGGGCTGCCTGGGGTTCTGGTTGGAAGGCATTGCACCGGGGCTGGAGCGGAGGCCTGCGAGGCCCGGAGGGCGGCGCGTTCGTATCGCCGGCTGAAGACCTCGAACAACAACTCAGCCCCGGTTTTGGACAACGGTACGAAACCAAGCTCATCGATGATCAACAGCTCGAAGCCTGACAGCATCTTCTGGAACCGCATCAGACGACTCTCGTCCTTGGCTTCGATCAGCTCATGGGTCAGTGAGGCCGCTGTGGTGAAGCGTACGCGGAAACCCTTCTGGCAGGCCGCCAGTCCCGGCGCCAATGCGATGTGCGTCTTATCCGTGCCGGAGTTTCCGAGTGCCAGCGCATTCTCCTTGCGTTCGATGAACTCGCAGCGAGCCAACTCCAGCACCAGTGCCTCGTTCAACGAAGGAATGGCCAGGAAGCCAAAACTGTCCAGGCTCTTCACCACATTGAACTTGTCCTGCCGGATTCGGCGTTCCGTGGCGCGCCGTTCCCGATCCAACGGTTCCAACTCTGCCAGCCGTAGCAGATAACGCGGGAAGTCCACGCCCTCGGCGGCGCACTGCTGGGCGACCTTGTCGTACTCGCGCAGGAACGTCGGCAACCGCAGCGTCTTCAGATGATGGTCCAACAGCAGCTGAGGCGTATCCATCAGGCCGTTCCCGTTTCCAGCAGCGCTAGGTAATCCGCTGCCGCTGTGGTGGCCACGTTCGGCAACGGCAAGTGCGGATAGTTCTCCAGATCCAGCCGCGGCGGCCTCCGCTCGATGCGGCACAGCAGCAGGTGTTTGACCGCATTGAAAGAGATCGCTCCCAGCTTCAGTGCGCCGTCGATGGCGTGCTCCACTTCCGACAGCGGGAATGTTTCCAGCAGTCGCAGCGTCTGCACATACTCGCGCTTGCCCTTCTTGCCCAGCCGCGCCTCCATTAGCCGGCGCAACTGAGCGAAGCCTTCGGGCGGATTCCAACCAGACAACGGCGCCGCCTGATCCAAGGCATTCGGCTTCTGCTCCAACAGCACCAGGTAGTGCAGCGGATCGAAGACCATGTCTTCGCGTTCATAGCTCCGCCGATGGCGCGCAATCACTTCGCCCGCTGCGCAGATCACCACCTCATGCACGAACCCTTTCACTAGCACTTCGCGATGGCCCCACTCCACCGGAACCGAGTAATCGTTGGTGCGATAGCGCACCAGCGCCATCGATGTCACCCGCGTCCAGCGTTTGTCACAGGCTTCATACGGAGCCGCCGGCAAGGGCAGCAGTGGTTGCCGGTCCTTCTCGAACCGCTCGCCGATCGTCTGCTAGTGTCCGCGCAACGTGCGCTGGCGCCGATTCCGGCATTGCTCCAGCAGATGGGCGTTCAACCCGTCCCAACTGGCAAACCGCGGTACCGGCACCAGAAAGTTTCGCCGCGCGTAGCCCACCAAGCCCTCCACCTTCCCCTTGTCGTTGCCCTTGGCTGGACGGCCGAACTTCTCCGCAATCAGGTAGTGGCTCTGCAGTTCACTGAACGCGCATGTCTTCAATCGTGTGCCGTCGCGTAAAGTCCGCGCCACCGCCAGTTTCGTGTTCTCGTAGAGGATCGTTCGTGGCACGCCGCCGAAGTAGGCGAAGGCATGGTTGTTCCCTCCCAGAAACGCTTCGGTCGTCTCGGCCGGAAAAGCCATCACGAAACAGTCGTCCGACTGCGGCAGGTCCACGGCCAGATAGTGCGCCTTGCGCTCGACTCCGCCGATCTCCACCACGGCTTCGCCAAAGTCAACCTGGGCATCCCCGGCGGGATGCTCCAGCGGCACGAACATCTCGCG
Organism: uncultured Solibacteraceae bacterium; assembly: GCA_964449665.1. Taxonomy (GTDB): domain Bacteria; phylum Acidobacteriota; class Terriglobia; order Bryobacterales; family Bryobacteraceae; genus JAFLBB01. Next base: position 5,000 of record CAYUZM010000295.1, on the reverse strand, counting down.
CTGGCTCATCTTCCGCAGCCGTACGTAGTCCTTCATAATCGTGTCGCCGCCCCTGTAGCCGTGCTCGTCCCGCAGCCGCTCGAAGATCCGCTTGGCCGTGTGCCGCTGCTTCTTGCCACGCGTCTTGTCCTCTTCCAGAATCTGGTCGATGACGCCGGTCCAGGCATCCAGCTTCGGCCGCTACGCTGGTTGCTGCCGCTGGTAGCCCGGCGGCGCGGAGTAACGCAGCGTCTTCCGTACCGTCTCGCGGGCCAGCCCAAACTGCCGCGCCGTCTCCCGCTCGCTCTTCTTGTCGACGATCACCGATCGCCGCACACGCGCATACAACTCCACTGGGTACAACTTTCAGGTGTTCCACAAAACACAACTCCCAGGAAATGTTCGATGGAACCAGTTTCCTGGCGGCCGGGTCTTACTCCGCCACCAACGCCGCTCTCGTGGCGTTTACTGGTCTAGTTTCGCTCCGGCGCGTATACATCGTTGGCGTTCTGCACCAGCAAGTGGCCCGGTGTCCCTTCTGCGGCGCGCTTCGTTTGTAACACAGTAGTACTAATCCTCTATATCTTCTGATTCACAGTAGGCCCTGGAGGGCGCCCAAGTTGCGGGCCGCTGCGGTCGGGCTTCGCCCTCCCTATGCCGCCCCCGCAACTCGGCTCGTGTTCGCTCAACTCCTGCAAAGTTCGGCCGAAAACAATGAATCTCCACTTCGTCCTACGAGTCTGATTCAGGGACAGTTATCCAAATAGCAATCCTTTAGCCGGGCCGGCGTGGCATGGAATGGTTCGCGGGATATTATCGTACGACTATTCCTATTTTGTAGTGTACTAAGTATAATCTTAACTCAAGAATACGTGCAAGCGAGACGATTCATGAGTGAGTGCGCATGGCCCATATGTCATTACCACCTATCAAATCTCGTACACTGATTACCTGGAGCCTTGCCTTTGGCCTCCTTTGCTCGCTACCGTTGCGAGCGCAATTCGAATCTAAACCGCCATTAAAGGTGGACCGGCAACTCGAGTCCACGCCTGTTATGTTTATTGCAAACAAAGGCCAACTCGACACGGGGACCGAATTTCTCGCCATATCGCGCCACCTGAAGGCGCAATTGGCTGCGGATCGTATCGTGCTGACAGAAGGAAGCGACACAGTCGAAATGATGTTTCCGGGATCACGCCAGGCACCGGCTATTGAAGGTCTCTCTCGCCTAGACACACGCGTGACCTTTCTAGGGGCAGATGGTCGGGGGGAGGGGCTCGCCATCCCTTCATTTGCCTCGGTGGTATACCGCGACATTTACAACGGAATAGATCTGGTCGTCGGCTCCAGTAATGGCCACTTCAAGACGGAGTTTGTCATCCAAGCTGGGATTGATCACCGCGTTATTCGCGTCCGTTACCGTGGGGCGACACGAATTGCAGTGGAGGACAACGGTGCGCTGACCATTCATGCCGCTAATGGAATATTTCGAGAGGAAGCTCCAGTTGTGTATCAAGACATAGCTGGCAAAAGGTCTTATGTAAGGGCTCGCTATCTCCTGGTGGGTGACGAAACTGTTGGATTTCTTATCGACGACTACGATCATCAGCGGCCGTTGGTTGTCGACCCAGTTATGTCCTATAGTACATACGTTGGCGGAGCACAGCCAGATACCGGGGCTTCTGTAGCAATTGATGCGGCCGGAGCGATATACGTTGCCGGCTTTACTGAGTCATCCACCCTTTCCATTCCGAGTCCGATCTACCCTCAGCGAGGGGGGGCAGACGCTTTCATTTTCAAGCTCAACAGCACAGGTACGCAGATTGTCTTTGCCACATTCATTGGTGGTGCGGGCGATGACCGCGCCTATAGCATAGCCGTCGACGCTTCAGGGGCCACGTATGCTTGCGGTAGCACGACTTCATCGAATTTTCCCACCAAGAATGCAGCACCAATACAGGCCGCACGAGGAGGTCTGCGCGACGCCTTTGTACTCAAACTCAACCCTAGCGGCGATTCGCTGATCTACTCCAGCTACATCGGAGGGAGCGGTGATGATGTGCTACAGAGCTGCGTGATCGACGCTTACGGTCAACTCTACGGTGTGGGGGAGACTGATTCACTCAATCTTCCCGTGAAGTTGCCATTTCAGTCGACGAATGCTGGCAAAACCGATGCGTTTCTTGTGAAAATCAACTTGAACTCAGCCCTTGCTTTCAGCACATATTTTGGAGGAAGTGACGACGACGGGGGGCGGGGAATCGCTATTCACCCCACGCAACTGACTCCATACGTGACCGGGTTCACGTCGTCATCGAATTTCCCTGTACGTAGTCCGGCCCAATCCGCGCTCCTTGGTGGGCGTGACGCGTTTGTGGCGCGCTTCAATAGCGACGCGAACCAATTGGTGTTCTCGACCTATCTTGGTGGATCAAACGGGTCGGCCATTCACTCGGAGCAGGGTATGGCAATTGCCGTAGATGCGTTTGGAAATAATTATGTCACCGGTGTTACTTCATCCAGTGACTTCCCTATCGTAAATGCGCTCCAAGGAACGAATCGGGGAGGATTGGACGCATTCTATGCTAAGCACGATAATGGAGGCCTGCGTGTGTACTCCAGCTATCTCGGTGGCTCCGGTACTGATATCGGAACGTCCATCTCAGTCGATTCGAATCGGCGTATCTATATTACAGGGTATACGTCCTCGACAAATTTCCCAACAATAGTTCCGATTCAATCGCAAAATGCGGGGGGGTACGATGCTTTCGTGGCGCACTTAGATGTAAACGGTAATTCGGCGGCATTCAGTTCGTATCTTGGTGGGGCTGGATCCGACATCGCGCACGGAATCGCCGTAACTGGATCCGGTGAGATGGTGCTCGTGGGGGCGACCAGTTCTACGAATTTCCCCACTCGCTTGCCCTACCAAAATTCACAGGCCGGCACATTGGATATGTTCGTCTCAAAGCTCAGCGCGGCTCCGCTCCCGCCAACGGCGCCGGTTTACGTTTCTCTCTTTCCTAACTCGGGAAGCGGAGGTGCGGCGAATTTCTCGCTCTCCTACACTGACGTAAATGGATCAGGTAACGTGGACTCGATCCAAGTATTAGTGAATGCGGTATTCCGTGGTGCGGGGTCTTGTCAGATTGCATACGTTCACACTTCCGGGTTGATATATCTTCTTTCCGACACAGGCGGCGCGTGGATGGGGGGCTACCCACCAGGTTCGTTGAATACGCTCTCGAATTCGCAATGCGCATTGGATGTTGGTTCGGCTACAGTGAGCGCTTCCGGGAATGATATTACCGTAAATCTTCCTGTTTCATTTGCAGCAACGACGCTAGTGGGTCGGCAGAATATATACGCGATCGCGTTAGACCGCGATGGACTTAGGTCTGATTGGAATATTCGCGGATTCTGGCAATTACCGTAGTCGACCGAGCGGCTCGCGCAAGGCTAGTGTGCAAGGGTGTCAACAGCAACTGTCTGAATTCGGGAGCGATCTGCTGCTGGTTGTGAACAGCGCAGTAGATGGTTGTAGAGCGCACGGGGGCCTTGACCCGTGCCCAAAACTTCCTACCAGTCGTAACTGAGAAACGTTAATTGTTTGACGACGTTGATTCCGGGCATTCCCGCCGGAGCCGCCCGTAGAAATTCTCTCATTGGCGGAACGGCAGAGAGCGGTCAAGCGCCCGCTCACTAGGGCGCGGCGGTAGCGAACCCCTGATGGCGAGTACCGCTCGGCGCTCTGCGGGCTGGCGAACTCGGCCGGCGTCAAGCACCCCAAGCTGCTGTGCGGTCTTTGCTTGGTTGTTTCCGATCATCCATTGTTCGATACGTTCTCTGGCGGTTCAGTCAGCGTTCTGAACCGGGACATCTTCAGGCATTCATCTCTGAATCGCCGGTCACTCTCGACTCGTCGGTTCTGCATCGGCCGGCCCGGGTCGATACTTGCCAGATCGATCTTCCGCGCGGCGCACCACTCTTTAATCCGGGCGTTGGTGAACTCCGGTCCATTATTGCAACGGACCGCGGCTGGCCTGCCTCGCTTCATCGACACCCACTCCAACGCCCACGTCTCCCGGCGTCGCATCAGGCTACCAGGGCATTCTCGCGTGTGCGTTTCGGTCAAAGTGAACGCCCGGAAGGACGGCCACTGGCCAGTCCGTCTACCACGATGTTCATGCCCCATGCCTGGTTCGCTGCGGTCATGTGGGCATCGGCGCCGCCGGCTGCTTCAGCCGTTTCCGCTTCGGGGGACGTACCGCCAAACGTTCTTCCCGGCACAAGTGGCAGGCCCGTTTGTGATTAACCTCGTGGCAGCCGTGCGGGAGCAGCGGGCCCGCCATCGCAGGAAGGTATTCCCGGTAATTGTGGGAACCCGCGCCCGGTTGGGTTCGCAGCGTTAACGCCGCCGGAGGGGCGGCGGCCAGGTGCGGGAGTCGCAGGGGGTCAGATTACCGGCGAAGCCGGGCACCTGCGGTAGAGGGAACGGCCCTCAGTTCTAATGTGCTTCTGAAGAGGCAAAGGTGAGGTGATTAGCGATGAGCCTGGAAACACCGGTGAAAATCCGGCTGCTGCAGCGGAAGCTGTATCTCAAAGCGAAGGCTGATACGACTTGCCGCTTCAATCGACTCTACGGCAAAATCTCCGTGAGAATGTCCTGGCCAATGCGTACGAACGGGCGAAGGCCAATCAAATGTGTGCCGGGCCTGGATGGGCAGACCTTTGGGGAATCGAAACGCAAGGGTTGGAGAAGTGGCAGGAGGGTATATGGGGTGAACTTCGCGCCACGATCGTATGAACCACTGCCGGTGCGACGGGTAATGATCCCGAAGCCCGGGGCGGCGAGAGGCCACGGAGAATCCCGACCATCCGGTATCGGGTAGTGCAGTCCGCCGCCAACCTGATTCTGGTGCCGATCTTCGAGGCGGATCTGGAACTGAAGTCTAATGGCTGCTGGCCAATAGAGGAGCACTCAAGGCGCGATTTGAAGAGTACACAAACTGCTGTGCTAA
>CAYUZM010000294.1:0-6901 GCA_964449665.1 uncultured Solibacteraceae bacterium | reverse complement strand
TCTTTAGGCCCCTTTGCCTTCAGCCCGCTTAAGGGTCGGGCGGAATCACGCGTGTCGCGGCGGGTTTCGGCCGGCTTTGCGCATTGGCCACGTCCCAACTGCTTTGGTAGACCAGGCGCGCGATGCGCTCCATCTTGCCGTATTCGATCTTTTCGGGGCGGTCACCCATGCGGTGATAGTCGGGGTGCAGTCCGGTGTGGAAGAACACGGCGGGCACTTTGCTTTGCAGGAAGGGCCATTGGTCGCTGCGGCGAACCAGGTTTCCGCGGTTATTGTCGTAGTCCATCCGCAACGTGAGATCGATCTCCGTGTTTGCCTTTTTCACGATCGCCGCCAGTTCGGGATTGAAGCTGTAGCCCATCACATGGACACTATTGCCGTTGGCCGAAGCCTGCTGCGGCTTCATCCCATAGAAGCGGCGGCCGCCATTCTCAGGCACTTCCTCACTGCGGCCGATCATGTCCATGTTCAGCGCGGCAGCCGTCTTGTCCAGAGGCCACAAGGGACGGTGTAGCCAGGCGTACGATCCCAGCAGGCCGCGTTCTTCCGAGCCCCACAGCGCGAAGATGACCGTGCGCGCGGGACGTTGTCCGTTGCGGGCGGCAATCGCGTACGCTTCCGCAATGTCGAGCACGGCGACCGTGCCTGAGCCATTGTCGTCCGCTCCATTGAAGATCTGCGACTCGTCGGCCCCGTCGTGGTCGTGATGCGCGGAGATAATGACGGCTTCGTTCCGGCGTTGCGGGTCGGAGCCTTCGATCTTGGCGAGCAGGTTGCGATCAACGACGCTGCTGCGCACCACGGAGGCCGTGAGTTCAACGGGCACCGGGGCGGGGAAGGGGACGCTGCCGCCGTCAGCGTTGGCCTTCTGGCGCAGCGGCGCGAGCGAGGTTCCCAAAATGTGTTCGGCAATCGGTTCGGAGATGCGAAGGATCGGGATCCGCACACGGTTCATACGGCTGGCGAGTTCGTACCGTTCGATGCGCGGAGGCTTCACCGGCCAATCGGAGTTAGCGGTTCCCGCGAATGTGCGGCGGCGGCCGGCGGCAATCTCATCGGCGATGACTAGCACGGCGGTGGCGCCAAGTTCCTGCGCCGTGAGCGCCTTGCTCCAACTGTTGGCATAATCCGACGTCACCAGGCCGTCGAAAACGCTGTTCGGGTTACCGTTTTGCGGGTCGCCTTCGAAGATGAGGACGAGTTTGCCGCGCACTTCGGCGCCGCGATAGTCGTCCCAGTTATGTTCCGGGGCGCGAATCCCGAATCCGGCCAGGACGGCCTGTCCCCTCGCTTCGCCGTTGGCCGACTGGAGCAGAGGATAGAACTCCTCGCGAAGCCGGGCGGTGCGGCGCGAAGGACCCTCGCCGACCACGAGCCGGTTGCCGTCACCGAGGCGTCCATAGATAAGCTCGAACTCCTGGTAGAACTCGCCCGCGTCGCCGGCGGGCAAAAGGCCGAGGCGCTGGAAGCGCGACACGATCCACTCCGAGGCGAGTTTGTACTCGGGCGTGTTGGTGAGGCGTCCCCGCATCTCGTCTGAGGCGAGAAAGAACAGGTCGGCCTTCATCTCGTCGCGCTTGATCGTTTCGATCTCGGGCGCTCGGCTTTGGGCGTGGAGGGAAGCGGCCATCAGCAGGGCCGCGAGAATCCGCATGGGCGAAGAGTAGCACGGCCGGTAGGGTCAGGCGATGCCGTCGTAGAAGAAGTAGGCGCCCTTCGTGGTTGTGGGGACTTTGTCAATCTTTTCGTAGAGTTCCTTCAGCGGAGCCTCTTTCACGCCATCGCCCTTCATGATGTCGATGGCAATGTTGCCCGCCACCCGCAGCACGTCCGCGGTGGGTGGATACGTAATTTCATAGATGTGACGGCCAGTCGCCTTGCGGTAATACAGGCACTGGGCGATGTGTCCAACGGCTTCGCCCTCTTCCACGCTCATGGGCCGGGCGCGCTTGTCGCAGATCGCGTGTGTGGATTCGTGCACGACGACCGATTTCTGCAGCGTGGTGCCGGCGTTCGAAAAGCCCAGTTCGAGACGATTCGGGATGTGAAAGTAGGCAGCGCTGTCGCCCTTGGTCGTGTCCCAATCGAGGTTGATTTTGCGGTCGCGGACAAAGTCGCTGATCGCCGTGAAGTCCGACTGTGCATAGCGCCGGCCCTCCAACGTGAAGTCGATGGCGGACAGGTGGGGACTTTTCAGCACGTCCACGATCATGAGGCGAACCGAATCGAGCGGGTCGCCCTTCATCGATTGCCACGTCGGCCCATTCAACGCGTCAATGGTCTGCCCAACGGCATCGACCTTTCCGTCCGGATGCAGCCATCCGAACTTGAGCCGTTGAAACAGGTCGATTGCGCTTTTGGTAAGCGGACCGCAGTCGCCATCGACGACCAGGGGATCGATCTCCAGTACTTTCGCGGTGATGAACTTATTGAGCAGCGTTTGGACCGCCACCACGTCGGCCGAGTTGTTCTTTCCGTATTTCCCCACGGAGTTCTTTAGAGTTGCCATTCTTCGCTTTCCTTCGCCTTGGATCGCGACATTTGGCGGCGTTTGGGATCAGGATTGACGCCCTCAAGTCTGGCGCCACCACGCCTGGCGCCCTCAAGTCTGACTCCCCCTTCGATTTCTCGCCCCGTGTTGTTAGAATTCGCGAACATGGATGCCGCCGATTTCACGTTTACCTCCCGCCCATTGATGGAGCACTTCGAAGCGGGCGATCCGCACTGCGGCGCCAAGCACGTCGAGCGGAGTCACGTTGAGTTGGTCGACCGTGTATATGCGGCGATTGGCAACGGCGACGAAGAGACGCTACTGACGTTGCTTGCGCCGGATGCGACGCTGACCATCGAGGGTTTTCTCGATATGGCGGGAAAGTGGGAGGGCGCGGCAAATATTCTGGCCGCCGTCCGGCACAACTTTTCACGCGTGGAAGGGCAACAAGTAGGGATCGAACAGGTATGTGCGCAGGGAAATCAATTGGTGGTTCTGTTTCGCGAGACGGGCCGCCGGCGGCCCACTGGCGAGCGCTACGATGCGCACGTGGTGGTGTGGTACCGCTTTGCCGGAGCCATGATTTCGAGCATCTGTGAGATCGCGGTGACTCAGGTGCGCGGCGAGCGCGAACCGGTGTAGCGCATTCCCCCTGTTACAATCCGTTCGTGGCTTCTTCCACCGCGACGATTCCGGCACTCTCCGACGCTGCTCGCCACGAGCTTGCGTCCATTGTGGGGCCGCGCCATGCACTCACACGCGCCGAGGACCTGGCGCTTTATGAGTACGACGGCGGCGTGGACAAGGCGAGGCCCGAAATGGTCGTGTTTCCCACGCAAACCGAACAGGTTGCGGCCCTCGTGCGCACGGCCATCCGGCACGAGTTGCCAATTACCGGGCGCGGGGCGGGCACGGGGCTTTCGGGCGGCGCGATTCCCAGACGCGGCGGACTTGCGATTTCATTCGCGCGCATGAACAAGATTCTGGAAATCGACCTTCCGAATGAGCGTATGCGCGTGCAGCCGGGCGTGGTGAATCTGGATATCTCGCTCGCCGTGGCGCGGGACAAATACTTCTATGCGCCAGACCCTTCGTCGCAGCGCGCATGCACCATTGGCGGCAATGTTGCCGAGAACGCGGGGGGGCCGCATACGCTCGCCTATGGCGTCACGACGAACCATGTGATCAGCCTGGAGATGGTGCTGGCCGATGGCTCGATTGTGCGCACTGGTGGCAAGTCTACCGATGCGGCGGGGTATGACCTGACGGGCTTATTCACCGGCTCTGAAGGGACCATGGCGCTGGTGACCGAAGTGACCGTGCGGCTGATGCGCGCGCCCGAAGCGGTTAAAACAATTCTGGTCATTTTCGATTCGGCAATCGATTGCGGGCGCGCAGTGTCGGGCATCACGGCCAAGGCGATCACGCCGGTGGCCGTCGAGATGTTGGACGGGGTGATGCTGCGTATGGTGGAAGAGGCCACCCATGCCGGCTTCCCGATGGATGCCGAAGCGGTGCTGCTCATCGAACTGGAAGGCCTTCGCGAACAGGTGGACGAACAGGCAGAGCAGATCCGCGAGGTATGCGCCGTCGGCCGCGTCAGTCCGTTCTACTATGTGCAGGACGGCGTGGTGCCGCGCACGAAGATTCCGGCCGCGCTCGATTTCGTGCGTCAGACCTCAGAGAAGTATGGCCTGACAATCTCCAATATCTTCCACGCCGGCGATGGGAATCTGCACCCGATCATTCTCTTTGATATGCGCAAACCGGGCGACCTGGAAAAGGCGCAGCACGCGGGCGAAGACATTCTCGACTTTTGCATTTCGGCAGGCGGCTCCATCACCGGCGAACACGGCGTAGGCATGGAAAAGATGGAGCTGATGGCCCACCAGTTCCCTCCCGACTCGCTAGAGCTGATCGCATCGATCAAACGGCTGTTCGATCCAACATGCAATCTGAATCCGGGGAAAGTGCTGCCCACCGGCCGGGGCTGCATGGAAATCCGCCAGCGTCCACTTACGCCTTCCAACACGCTCTAGTCTTCGATAGACTACGTTCGGAATGGGCGTTCTCCTTTTGCTCTCACTGCTGCAGGCCGAACCGCAGACTCCGGCCGCGCAGCCGCAGCAACCTCCTCCGCCCGATCCCCATCACAAGTACGAGCCAATCTCCGGAAACGATCCAAACGACCTCCACAAACGGCAGAACGCGGAGTTTATGCAGCGCATCGCAATCGTCCATGGCCGTGTGGCCAGTGCGGCGGGAGGGACCCTGCCCTCGCCGGCGTATGTTGAGGCGATTTGCGCGGGCAGTTATCAACAGGGAATGTTCGCGAAGGATGAGTTCGACCTTGCGATCAGCAGTGGAAGTTCGCCCCTCACCGGAGGCAGCGCCGGAGGCGCGTGTAGCCTGCGTGTGTCGCTCTCTGGGTTTCACACAGTAGTCGTTCCGGTGGCAGGGGGAGGGACGCAGGTTGACGTGGGCCTGATCATTCTCCGGCCGAGGGAAGGGGTAACCGGGTTCACTTACTCGGCCACTACGCTTTTTGCGCCGCCAAAGGCTCGCAAGGCGTTTGAAAAGGGTTTCGCACTTGCCGGTAAGCGTAAGTGGAAAGAAGCGCGCAAGGAGTTGGAAACGGCGGTGGGCGAATTCCCCAAGTTTTCCGCCGCGTGGTGCGAACTGGGCGATGTGTTGAACCGGTTGGGGCTCGTCGCGGAAGCCCGCGACGCGTATCGCCGCTCGTCGCAGACCGATTCGAAATTCCTGCGTCCGGCGTTGCATCTGGCGATGCTGGAAGCGGGCCAACGGAACTGGAAGGAATCGGCGATTCTCACAGACCAGGTGATCGCGCAGAACCCGCACGATTACCCGGAAGCATTTCTCTACAACGCGGCAGCGCTCTATAATCTCGGACTGCGCGATCAGGCCGAGCAAGCGGTCCTGCGAGCCATTGAACTGGACACGGCGCGCGTGTTTCCCAAGAGCTATCAACTGCTGGCGGCGATTCAGGCCGAACGCGGCGATCGGACGCGCGCGATAGAGAGCCTGAAACTCTACCTGCGATACGGGCCGCCGGTGGCCGAAGCCGAAAATGCCCGGCGGCAGATCGAGGAATTCGAGAAACTCCCCACCACCCCCGCGCGTAATTAACTACGACCGGGGAGGGTAGCGACGATGCGAGTGGGAATGGCGAGCCTCTTGGCCGCCGCGTTACCGGCTGTGGCTCAGCTTAACCTTGTGGGCGATGCGCACATGCAGGGCGAGACGATCCGGCTGACACGCGCGCGGAACGATATTGGCGGCGCTGTGTGGCGCGCGGAGAAGCAGCATCTGGCGCGCGGCTTTGCGACGGAGTTCGAGTTTCAGATCAGCAAGCCTGGCGGCCTCGGTAAGGGCGCGGACGGCCTTGCTTTTGTCATTCAGAATCACGGCAACCACGTGCTGGGCGGCCTGGGCGGGGCGGGTGGCTTCGCGGCGGCGGACGGGGTCTACGGAGGAGACACGCCGGGGATTCCTTTCAGCCTCGCGGTCTTCTTTGACACGTTCAAGAATCCGGAAGGAAACGATCCGTCGAACAACTTCCTGACGGTTTCGGTGAACGGGCACCCGGATGAGGTGAAGTGGCCTCCGGCCCGGCTGGCCCTCGTCAGGAAACTACCGTTCCAGCTCAAAGACGGCAAACGCCACCACGCGCGCATCGTGTTCGACCCGCCGCGGCTCACGGTTTTCCTCGACAACGAACAACATGCCGTGCTATCCACGGTCGCCGATTTGACGCCAATGCTCGACTCCAACGGCAACGCGTATGTCGGCTTTACGGCGTCGACGGGCGGCGGGTATGCCAACCACGACATTCTCCGTTGGGAATTCCGGCCCGATGTTTCGTCGACGATCTCGGTTGTGTCCTCCGAAATCACGTTTGCGCTTACCGGGTGTTTGCCCGATCGGAATCTTTGCACGCCGGCGAACGCAACCGTGAACGAGACCGCACCCGGAAAGTTCCGGGTGACCCTTCCCGCTCACTTGGATGGCGCGGCGAGCGTTCCCAACCCGCGAGGGCGGGCGGCAACCATTCTCAACGCGAGCGGCGTTGTATGCCTGGCCACCAGCGATACGAATGGGCCGCGATGCGCGGGCCCGTCGGAACTCCTGGGCATGCGCAACGAAAGAGGGAGAACGCATTTCGAAGTGAAGGGCGCTGCCGGGGCATCGGCATCCGGGCGCCAGGGGTTCTTCGCCTTCGATGTGGAAGTGCAGTGATTACTGCGGCGGTGCGGCACCGGCGGGCATGTCGCCAGTGAGAGCTTTCATGAACTCGACAAGGTCCTTCTTGGCCTGCGCCTGTTGTTCTTTGGGGATATCCGGAAGGCCGGGCTGTGGCATGTCGTTCGAGATGGCGCCATTGGTTCG
>CAYUZM010000293.1:0-6912 GCA_964449665.1 uncultured Solibacteraceae bacterium | reverse complement strand
CCGGGCCGCTTTCACCAGGGCCGTTATCGTCCCCCGGACTTCTGGACGAACCCGAGGTACGATCCCGATTCGACGCAGAGCGTAGTGGCACCAGCTCCCGGCCCTGCGCCTGCGCCTGCACCTGCGCCCGCACCTGCACCTGCACCCGCACCTGCACCTGCACCTGCACCGGCTGCCGATGCCGTGCCGGAACCATCGCACAAGCTCGAACCGGGCTGCTCGCTTTCACCTTCGGAAGCCAATACCTTCCTCAACTGCCCTGCACGCTGGTACTTCAAGTACATGCGGCGGCTGGCGGACCCGTCCAACGGCGCGCGCGTCGTTGGCTCGGCATTTCACAAGGCGATTGAGTTCCATTGGAAGACTGTCCTGGCGAGAGATCCGCGCCCGCTGGCCGAGGCTATCGAGGTCCACAACCAGAAGTTTGACGAGCTGGTGCAGGATGCCGCGCTCGCCGAAGACGAAAACGCCGGCGAACTCCGCGCGACGGGCGCGGCGCTGGTGGAGGTCTACATGCGCGACGTGGCGCCGTCGATCACGCCTGCGGCCGTCGAGGTTCCTGTGTCGGGCAAGATCGGTGGCGTTCCCGTGAACGGCATAATTGATCTGGTCGACGTGGAAGGCGTCGTCATCGACAGCAAGAGCGGGGCGAAGAAGCCCTCGGGCATCCGTCCCGACTATCGCTTCCAGGTGTCCACCTACAAGGTGCTCTCACCGAAATTGAGCGGGCGGGCGCGCCTGGACACCATCACGAAGACGGCGACGATTCAGGTAGTGCCGCAATCGTTCGACGTTGGGCCTGCCGATGTGAAGTACGTCGAGCTGATGTATCCCTTCGTCCAAGATGCCATCAAGGACGGGCTGTTTTACCCACGCCGCGACAACAACCTCTGCTCGCGCAAGTGGTGTCCGTTCTGGAGAGCGTGCGAGGCTGAGTTCGGGGGCACCGTCGAATGAGGCGCGAACCGAGTTTTGGCTTTCGGCGCGTGTTGAATCGCGACTCTCGCACCTGCTGCGTATGCAGAAGGAGATGCGACCGTGGGGCGACTATGTGGGTCTGGAAGTTCTTCCGGCTCTGCGCTGTTTGCTGGATGCGGGGAGGGTCGCTATGAGGCGCATCCTGGCAAGTGATCCGATGCTGAAGGCGCTCGTGGTGGTAGGAGTCGGCGGCTGGCTGTTCGGCTTCTGGTCGGGCTTCATCGCGAGCATGCTGGTCGATCTCATTGGCTGGTGAATGTCCCAAATTGTCACACCTGCGAGGGGGGGCCTACGGGCCTCCCCTTTCGCTTTTTCCCCTTGCCGATGGACCCCGAGCCGATCTATTAGTGTTCATGGCCAACGCTCCCGCCTCGCCCAAAGTCGCCATCTACGCACGCGTCTCCACCGACGATCAGGACTGTGCGCTGCAGCTCGCCGAGCTGCGGGGCTACACCAAGCGGCGCGGCTGGAAGAAAGCGGTGGAGTTCGTCGATACCGGCTGGAGCGGGGCGAAGCGATCGCGGCCTGAACTGGACAAGCTGATGAAGGCCGGCCGGGCCCGCGAGATCGACGTTGTCCTCGTGTGGAAGCTGGACCGCTTCGGGCGTTCGGTCAAGAATCTCACCGACCAGCTCGGCGAGCTCGACGCCGCGGGCGTTCGATTCATCGCCGTGACGCAGGGCCTCGATACCGATCAGTCGAATCCGGCGAGCCGCCTACTCCTGCATGTCCTGGCGGCCGTGGCCGAGTTCGAGCGTGAGCAGATTCGCGAGAGGGTGAAGGCGGGCATGCTCATCGCGAAGTCGCGGGGTACGAAGTCGGGTAACAAGATTGGGCGGCCGTCCGCGATCTTCCGCCGCGACAAAGTTCTCGAGATGCGGCGCGAGGGGAAGAGTCTTCGGACCATCGCCCGCGAGTTGTCGATCTCCCTCGGCGCGGTCCAGCGCACCATCGCCTCCTGAACCAATTCACCCCTGTATCAAAACCCCTTTTGCGGAGGGGGCTATTTCTGTTGGTATCAAACGACCTGGCGGGCCGCTTTTTGCCGTGCCTAAACCTACACCTTTCGATACGGGGAGGCGTTCGTGCGGGTTCGGATGATGGGGTGCGGGGGAGGGGGACCCCCCACATCCCCATGCATACGCCTCGCGCGCGCGCCACGTGCGCGAGTGGATCGGCGGGGCGGCGCAGCGGTGGGTGCGATGCTCACGGAATGCCTGATTTTATTGACGTTTTCGGTGTTTTCCGAGGGTGGAAAAGCGCGTTTTTCGGGCATACTATTCGTGGAGGCAAAGGCACACAATGACGACCGAAACGACGATGGCGAAGGCACTCACGGCAGACGACGTTTTCGTCTTTCTGCTGGAAGGCAGCGAGGACAACACGCTCCGCAAGATCGGCACGGTGCGCACGGATGGTAACGGCGATTTTTCGGGGGCGTGCTTCAAGGTGCGATGGGAGACGGCGCTCGAACTGGAGCGGCGGGATCTGGTGGGCAAGTGGATCGCGATGGTGGGTGATGGGTTGAATCCGCCCGACGCGACGGACCTATTCGGGTGGGAGGTCTGCGACGATGCGGCGGCGGCAGGCGCGGCGGTGGTGGCGATGTTACAGCGGCAGGCGGCGCTGAATCTCTACTCGACGATGACGCTCGAAGGCGAGCGCGCCACGGTGGTGATGCCTGGGCAGGTGGCGGTGTTCGATTCGCGGGCCACGAAGCGGGCCACGCTGCTGAAGCAGGCCGAAGAGCACACGGCGGTCTACAGGCTGGTGGCGCTGATTGCGGACGCGGACCCGGACAAGGCCGATGTCGGCGAGTGGATCGCGTCGGCGCGGCAAGCCCTGGGGCGCGCGTCATGAGGAACCGCGCGGCCGAGGAAATGGATGAGGCGGCACGCGAGGCGCGGGAGATCGAGCGGATGCGTGCCGAGGCGGCGAAGCGGCGGCGGCTGGCCGATCTGTTCCCTTCGGCGCATGACGAGTACATCGCCGATGCGGTCGAGCTGGAGCGCGCCGCCGACGAGCGGGAGAGGACGGGGCGGCATTGACGCACCGTTACGTGTGGGGGCCGCGCTTCGTAGTTCCTGGCCTGCCCGTGCTCTCGCGCAAGGGGCAGGCCTGCCGCGTACTGGCGCGGCTGGCGATGAACAGCGCATACGTCGAGTTCGACGATGGCGAGCGCGCGGTGGTCAGTCGCAACGCGCTGCGCAAGCTCTGAACGTTGCGATTCCCCGCTGGTCGCCGATCAGGGGGGCATGAACCTCCTGTTCCGATTTGTTCTCCCTTCCCTCCTCATCCTCGCGTCCGTGCTGTCCGCGCAGACGAACCCTCTCACCAACGCAAAGCCCGCGAACGTCCTTGGTCCGGCTGTGGTCGTCGTGACTCCAGCCGGGCGCATGGACTTCGCAAAGCTGCGCACGGGCGTCGAGCTGGTGCAGACGTCCGAAGGCTTCGAGCTGGCCGTGGTATTTCCCGCGATCAAGCTGCCCGACGAAGAGTACTTCGCGCAGTTGTTCACGGGCGACACAGCCGTGCTGGAGCTGCCGAGCGAACCCGAGAGCGACAAGGCGCTCATCATCACGCGCAACGGCATCACGCTGGCCTTGGGGCATGACTACAGCATCAGTGGGCTCGTGCTGGCGTTTGTGCCGTTCAACGCGCCCCAGGCGGGCGACCTGTTCACCTTCCGCTACAAGAAGCGGCAATCGGGAAGCGCAGCGGCGGGCGCTGGCGCGCGAGCCATCCTGCGCGCGCGAGGTCTCGTTGGAGTTCAGCATCGGCGCGCGCTCGATCCGCTTCCCTGGTTCGCTCTACGCCCCGGATGGTGAGCGCGTAGATCGCCACGCGCCAGAAGCCTTCGCCGAGGAATCCGACGATTTCCACTTCGCCGCGGCGGCGCATGGCGCTGATCAGTGCGCTGCAGACGTGCAGGCCGAAGTCAGTGCAGGCGGCGATTTCCGGCGTGGTGGCTGGGCCTTCGTAGAGCAAGGCTCGGATGGTGTCGCTCTGTGCCACTTACAGGTATCTTTGCGCGAGTTGGTCGATGGGCGCGGGGACGAAGCCAAGCGCGGCGCCGCGCTTGATGATCTCGGCGCAGCGGTCGACGTTGACGGCTGGGCCTCCTTTGATGAGGCCATACTGGCGCGCGGAGTCGATGGTGAGGAGCATGTGGGCGACATCAACGGCCTCCTGCCATTCCACCGGGGTCTGCGGATCGTGAGACGTGGCGATCATCGCCTACCGTCCTCGCGCGCTGGCCTTGCTTCGGACGGCCGGGTCGATGTTCACCAGGTCGTCGCGATGCACGCGCAGTTTCCCTCCCACTCTTGCGCTCCGCACCTGCTTTGCTTCGGCGGCCGTGCGGACCATTGGCGCTGTGAGTCCACTGAGTTGAGCGGCGCGGCGCAGGCCGATGTAGACCGGATCGGGTTCAACGGGCGCGGGCGCTGGTAGGAGATTCACACCAGCGCTCTGTGCGCCTGCGAACAGCGCGGCGAACTGCGCGGCCATGCGCTCGATGGCGGGCAGCGCGAGATCGGTGACGCTCTGCACCACCTCCTTGGTTTGCTCGATGGCTCTCGCCGCACCGGTCCCTTCGGGCGATCCGGCTGCCGGCGCGGTCCGAGGTGAGTGGCCGACGCAATTCCGCACGTCGGTGAGGTTGTACACCTTGCGGTGCTTCCCCTTCTCGAAGACATCGCGCGAGGCGACCTTGCCGGCCTCGGAGAAGCGCTGCAGGCGGCGCTCGCTCGGGATCTTCGTCGTGTCCGGATGGTCCCAATCGAGTGTGCCTGGTTGCCACCCAGCGAGGTAACGGAGGGCGTCTTCCTTGTACACCCACTGCGCATCGAGCGGCGCTTCGGCGGCAAGGGACATTGGAGTTGGGGGCATGGCCGCAGTGTAGCGGCGGCGACGGCGACCCGACAAGGGTTGTCGAGGCTAAACCTGCCCCAGGAATTCCTGTGTGCGTACCGGTTCGGGCTACTCGATTCGGCCAGCGTCGCGCAGCGCGGGTTCGGCCAACTGCTTGATGCGCTCGGCGGTGACGAAGCCGATGATGCTCGTGGCTTCGCGGTAGATCTGCGCGAGGGCGTCGATGGGGTTGGCGTCGTAATCCTCGACGATGCCGATCACCTCTTGCTCGCGCAGCACCACGTAGGTATGGCCTTCGATGGAGACGTCGTTGCCGGAATACTTGCCGAGGAGAACGCGGTCGCCGATGCGGACGCATAGCGGCGTGAGCGTGCCATTCTTCGAGCGATGCCCGCGGCCGACAGCGACGACGCGCGCGAATTGCGGGCGCTCGACGGCGATGTCCGGAACGATGATCGAGCCGACCATCTCCGCTTCCTGCTCGACGAGCTTCACGACGATACGGTCGTAGAGCGGCTGGATTACTTTCAGGCCCATGTTTTGGGAACCTCCACGAGATAGTCGCGGCCGTCGACGCGACAGTGGCGTGCGCCGCGCTTCACAGCGGAATAGATCGGCCAGTCGTCGGAAAGCAGGACATCGAGCTCGGCGTCGGCCTCGGCCATGTGGAGCTGGCGGCGGGCTTCGGTGAGGGTTTCGAGGTTGCAGACCTGGTGGGGCTCGAGAACTGCATTCGAGGCGGTGGAGGCTTTCTCTGGCGCGGCACCGAAGAGGGTGCGGTCGAACTCCTTGAGCTCCGCCTGCCACTGCGCTGTCACGAGCTTTTCGAAGGCGTCTGGCAAATTTGGGAGCGGCACACGCACCCAACGGTGACGATGTTTCATTGGTTGCCCGTCCCTTGGCACATGCCGCATCTCTCGATGTCCTTCTCACTTCCGCATGAGCACAGAATGGCGGGTCGGGCACAGTTGGTGCAAAGCTCGCCGCCACCTCCGCACGTCGGGCAGGAGAGGTCTTCGTCGGGAACAGCACTCCGAGGCCGGGGCGCGCGGCGGTTCACGCGGCCACCTGCTGCACGTCGTCGAGCGCTGCTGTTACAGCGCGGGTAAATTCGGGAACCACTGCGCTCTCCATCAAGAAGCTCGACCTGTGTTCCTCGCGTCCACCTTCGATGCGGATTTGAAGAGTGCCGACGCAGACACCCACCCTCAGTACCCGACCGCTTTCGACAGCGTCATCGAAACTACCGTGTTCATGGAATTCCGAAAGCGGTGCTTGCTCCATGGGGATGTCCCCGCCCACGTCGCCGCTTGCGCCGAAGACTCCGCTCAATGGAACGAGGCCGTACGAGGCGCGGTGGTTCATGCGGCGGGGATCTCCCACAAGAAGAAATCATGCTCAACGTAGTCGAGATCCAGATCCTGCCCTGGGTCCACCCTCATACCGAAGAGGCGGAACTCTCCGGTCGAAGCGATTCGGATGACCGCCTTGTCGCTCCGGAATTCTTTTTGGGGGACGAAGAGAACGCCTCGGCTCCGCTTTGCCGTTCCTTCAACTTGGTGGAACAGCCTGTCGTTCACGTTGACTATGAACCCTGTTGGTGCGTGGATATCGAGGTAGAATTCGGCAGGCACTTTCAGACGTGCAATGGTTGGCACCTGAATCTGATTCGCGGCCACAGCGGGCGCGGCGATCGCGGCCACCGGCACGGCGGCCAGCGTCGCGAACAGTCCCCGTCTCGTCATTCGTCGTTCTTCCATTCGAGGGCCTCCGGGTCTGGCTGGCCGGGCCTCACGTCGTACGGATCGACCAGCGGAATGTTCTCGTCGTCACCAGCGCGGCGGCGGTGAAATCTGTGGCACGACCCACAAAAGCGGTTGGCAACGTCGTACGGGTTCCAACTCGTCAGACGGCACCGAATGCAGTGAATCCCAACCTGCTCACCCCTACGAACAAGAGAATAAGCGTTCTTCATCGGATTCTCGAACGATTTTCGCATGGCAGCAGCTATCCCCATGAGAAACTAGGGGTATGAGCTGTCAACCGGACGCTGGTCGGACG
>CAYUZM010000292.1:0-6915 GCA_964449665.1 uncultured Solibacteraceae bacterium | reverse complement strand
GGCCAGGTGGTCATGGATGAGGCAGCGTGTGAGCGGGGTAACCGGAACTGGAGCCCCCAGCCGGATTCGAACCGGCGACCTACTGATTACAAATCAGTTGCTCTACCAACTGAGCTAGGGAGGCCCGCTCCTCATATTATGGACCAGCGTTCCGCTCCGTGCCACTGTTTGCGTGTGTGCGCCGGTGCTTGCTTGCTACACTAACGGAGAATGACCCTTGCCGATGTGTTCCTCGGGTTGGGGCAGGAGCGCCTGGATGCGTGCCTGCGCCAGATCTCGCTGGGGAAACTGAAAACTTTCCAACTGTTTGAGCGCTTCAAAGTGCGCGCGCGGCTGAACAAGCTGAATCAGGAGTCGCTGCGCAAGGCGGCGCCGAAGTTTCTGGCGCGGCTGGGCGAGCAGGACGAAGAGTTTGCCACGGAACTGGCGCAGTCGATCCTGGTTTCGCACCTGGACATGATCGTCACGGTGCTGAACTTCCTTGGCGTGCCGCACAACGAAGGGTTCTTCGAGAAAGACGCCGAGCTGAGCAAGCATCTATCCGACGGCTGGCAGCAGCGCGCCTACACGGAGTTTCACGCCAAGTACCCGGAAGCGGTGCTGGTGTTCTACCTGAACCACCTGGCCCACGAAGTGGACGAGAACGCGGCGCTGTTTGCGCCCGCGGCCGCGGCGGCCTGAGCCGGTTGACGACATGAGTCTGGCAGCCACGCTACAAGAGTTGAAAGACAGCGCGCTTGCGCGCATTGCCCAGGCCACCACGCTTGAGGAGTTGGAAGAGATTCGTGTGGAGGCGGTGGGGCGCAAGGGCGTTCTCGCCAACGCGGGCAAGGAAATGGCCAAGGTGGCTAAGGAAGAGCGCGCGGCGATGGGGCAGTTGCTCAACGCCGTGAAGACGGCGATTGAATCGGCGCTCGATGCGAAGACGACGTCGTTCGCGGCGGCGGCGCTCGATGCGCGATTGGCTTCCGAATGGGTGGATTTGACGCTGCCAGCGCCGGGCGTGAAGCCGGGTGCGCTTCATCCGGTAACGCAGGTGCAGCGGTATCTCGAAGAGGTGTTCACGTCGATGGGATTCGCCGTGCTGAGCGGGCCCGAAGTGGAGACCGAGTTTCACAACTTCGACGCGTTGAACATTCCGCCCACGCATCCGGCGCGCGACATGCAGGACACGTTCTGGCTGGAAGGCGGCAACCTGCTGCGCACGCATACCTCGCCGGTGCAGGTGCGCGGCATGAAGCGCCTGGGCGCGCCGCTGCGCATGATTGCTCCGGGGCGCGTGTTTCGCAATGAAGAGGTCGACCCTTCGCACGAGCACACGTTCTATCAACTGGAAGGCATGATGGTGGACCGCGAGGTCTCCGTCGCCCACATGCTCTACTTCATGAAGACGCTGTTGAAGGAGATCTTCCAGCGCGACGTGACGGTGCGGCTGCGGCCTGGTTATTTTCCATTTGTCGAGCCGGGCTTCGAGCTCGATATTCAATGCTCGCTTTGCGGCGGCGCGGGCTGCGCGGTGTGCAAACAGACGGGCTGGGTGGAACTGCTGCCGTGCGGGCTGGTGCATCCCAACGTGCTGCGCGCGGGCGGCATCGATCCGCACGAATGGAACGGTTTTGCGTTCGGCCTGGGGCTGACGCGACTGGCCATGATGCGCTACGGCATTGACGATATTCGCCTGCTGCAGTCGGGCGACCTCCGATTCCTGAACCAATTCCGATGAAGTTCTCCGCTAACTGGATTGCCGAACTGGTGCCTGGGCTCGCGGTGACCCCGCATGAGCTGGGCACGCTCATTACGACGAAGACCGCCGAATGCGAAGGCACGGAAGCGTATGCGCCGTTTCTTGAACACGTGCGGCTGGTGCGCGTCACCGATGTGCAGCCGATCGAAGGCTCGAAGAACGTCTACGCGACGGTCGACGCAGGACCGTTGGGCGTAAAGAACGTTGTGTGCGGCGCGCCGAATTGCCGTGCCGGGATTCTGACCGCTTGGGTGATGCCAGGGGCCGTGCTTGCCGGTGACAAGTCGATCGGCAAGGCGGTGGTCTCCGGGCGCGAGAGCGAAGGCATGCTGGCGGCGGGCGATGAGATTGGCGTGAACCGCGAGCACGGCGGAATTCTCGAGTTCCGCGTCGGCTCGCCGGGCGACCGGCTGCCGGGCATTGTGCCGGACCACATCATCGAGATCGACAACAAGAGCCTCACGCACCGGCCTGACCTGTGGGGCCATTTCGGCATGGCGCGCGAGGTGGCGGCGATTACGGGCGGCGCGCTGCGCGATCCCGTGGAAGGCCCGCTGTTTCCCGGCGGTGCTCCACCCCTGAAGGTGGAGATCGAAGACTACGAACTGTGCCCGCGCTATTCGGCGCTCGTATTTGAGAACGTCACCATCGGGCCGTCGCCTTTGTGGTTGCAGTATCGATTGGAAGCGGTCGGGCTGAACCCGATTTCGAATATCGTCGACGTCACCAACTACGTGATGGCCGAACTGGCGCAGCCGACGCATGCCTTTGACGCCGATCTTTTGAAGGGCGATACGATCTTCGTGCGTAAGGCGCGCGCGGGCGAGAAGGTGCCGGCGCTCAATGACGAAGAGTACACGCTCGACGAACAGACGCTTGTGATCGCCGATGCCGGCGGGGCCGAAGCGATTGCCGGTGTGATCGGCGGGCGTCCGACGGGGATTCATGCGGGAACGGTGCGCGTGGTGCTGGAGTCGGCGAACTTTCAGGCGGCCTCCGTTCGCAAGACGTCTTCGCGATTGAAGGTGCGCACGGACGCCAGCATGCGTTTCGAGAAAGCGCAGGACCCGCACAATACGGTGCGTGCGTTGGCGCGCTGCTGGGAGCTGTTCCAACAGGTTTCGCCGGGCATCCGGCTCGTGGGCGGGCTCATTGACAATGCCGCGCCGATGAAGCCGCCGCCGGTGATTCGCCTCGAACTCGATTGGCTGAATCGCAAGATCGGCCGCGTGGTTCCGCGAGAGGAAGTGGAGCGCATTCTGCGTTCGCTCGAATTCGGAGTGACTGAACCCGAGCACGGCGTGCTGACGGTGACGGTGCCCTCGTGGCGCGCGACGAAGGATGTTTCCATCGCCGAGGATCTGGTGGAAGAGATCGGGCGCATGATCGGCTACGCCTCGATTCCGCCGCAACCGCCGCTGGTGCCCTCGGCGCCGCCGCCACCCTCGCCCGAGCGCGAGTTTCAATACTCCCTGCGGCGCGCGATTGTGGCGCAAGGTTTCACCGAGGTTTACAACTACTCGTTCCTGAGTGAAGAACGCGCGGCGCGGTTCGGGTTCGCGCCTCAGGACCACATTCAAGTTCTCAATCCCATCGCCAGCGACCAGGGGCTGATGCGCGTGTCGCTGATTCCGCGTATCGTGCAGAACATCGAAGACAACGCGAGGCACATGGGCGATTTCCGGTTGTTTGAAACTGGCAACGAAATCCACAAGCAGCCGGGCGAACTGCCGAACGAGATTCCGCATCTCGCCGCCGCTGTCTACGCGCGTGAGGGCGACGGGCAGGCGGGGCTGTTCGAACTGAAGCGGTTGGCCGAAATCGTCGCGCCCGGCATGTTGTTGGAGCGCGCGGCCGAGGCTCGTGGCTTCGAACATCCGCAACGCGTTTGGAAGATACACTGGCAGGGCGAGATGCTGGGGCGTCTGTTCGAGCTTCACCCGGCGTTTTGCGAACACGGGCGTGGCTCGATTCTTGACCTCGACCTCGCCATGCTCTACCGCCTGCAGTCCGCGCCGGCGCGGCACAAGCCGCTGCGCCGGTTCCCGGTGAGCGAGTTCGACCTCTCGGTGGTTACCTCGTTGCGCGAGGAAGTGGGCGCGGTGCAGAAACTGGTGGACAGCAGCGGAGGCGAGCAACTGCTTTCGGTCGAATTCGTGCGCCAGTATGTGGGCGCGCCGCTGGCCGAGGGGGAGAAAAGTGTGAGTTTCCGGCTGACCGTGGGCGCCGCTGACCACACCTTGTCGGCGGATGAGATTACCGAACTCCGCGAGCGAGTGATCGGCGCGGTAAAGGCGGCGGGATATCAGTTGAGGATGTGATCATGCGACGAATCGTGATGGCGGTGGTGATTCTGACGCTGGCCGCGCCGGCGTGGGCATGGCATCCGGTGGGCCATCGCATCATCGCCGCCATGGCCTACGATCTGCTTCCGAAGAAGACGCGGGCGCGCGTGGATGCGATCATCAAACAGCATCCCGACTACGGGCTCTTCACCGAAGGCGTGCGCGGCGATGCCAAGCACACGGCGCGCTGGGCCTTCATTCACGCCGCCGCATGGGCCGACGACATCAAAGGCGACGGCCGTTTCTACGACGACACCCGCCGCGACGCAAAAGCCACCAAGGCGCTGCGGCCATTCCCCGACACGAAGCGCCACACCAACTGGCACTACGTGAATCTTTACTTTTCGCCCGATGGCGTTCCGCTTCCGCGGACGCCTGAGCCGAGCGCGAAGACGGAACTGCCGAAGATGATCGATGGCCTCATGGGCGAGTTGGCCTGGTACAACCTGGTGTGGCTGCTGCACGTGGAAGGCGACATCCATCAACCGATGCACTGCGTATCGCGGCTCACGAAGCACATCGTGGACCGCGCCGGAAAGCCCACGTCCGATCTGGGCGGCAACCTGGTGGTCGTCGACGGATTCACGAATTTGCACGCCGTGTGGGACGACCTGCTCGGGGTCACGCGCGACGAAGACTACATCGACTGGATGGCCGCGCGCCTCAAGAAAGGGCAGAAGCGGCCGCCGCAGTTGAGCCTCGATCCAAACGTGTGGATCGACGAAGGTTTCGCGATCGCCAAAGAGAAGGCCTACGTGATGCCGGCGGACATCGGAACGCGCGAGAAGCCATTCCGCCGCACGCCGGCTTACGAAGAGGCAACGTTGCAAGTGGCCCACCAGCGCGCAGCCATCGGCGCCTACCGGCTGGCGGCGGTCATTAGCGCGAAGCTGCCGTAGCTTCGACCGGTGCGGGCTTGCGCTGCGAAACGTAGTGGCCGGGCACTGTGCGCGTGGAGATGGCCATGCGGTTCCACAGGTTGATCATGCCGATGGCCATCGTGAGATCCACCACTTCCTTTTCACTGAACTGCGCGCGAACAATTTCATAGGCCTCGTCCGGCACGTGGCCCTCGTGGAGCTTGGTGACGGCTTCGGTCCATTGGAGAGCCGCGCGCTCGCGCGCGGTGTAATAGGGCGACTCCTCCCAGGCGTCGAGCCCGTAGAGCCGCTGGTCGGTTTCGCCGGACGCCTTGGCGTCTTTCCAGTGCATGTCGATGCAAAACGCGCATCCGTTGATCTGCGACGCGCGCATCACCACCAGGTCGAGCAGGCTCTGCTCAAGGCCTGAGTGCTCGATGTAGTGCTGCACTCCCAATAGGGCCTTGGTCCCTTCCATGTAGACCGCCTGGCGGGTGTTGATTCGTGGTTGCATGTTGGTTTCCTTTTCTACGCGGGTACGGTTACGGGTTTGCCCGTCACCCCGATGATGATGGCGAGAATAGAAGCGGGCTGGTCTTTGCTCGCGTTGCCGGAGATCAGGTGCGTATGGCCTTCGGGTTCGAAGAACACGTCGCCGGCCTTCAGCGTGCGCTCCGGCTCGCCGCTCACCTGGAAACGGTAGCTGCCCGAGAGCACATAGCCGATGGTGAGGCCCGAGTGGCGGTGCGCGGCGGCGACTGGGTCGCCCGGCGGCATGTCCACGCGAACGGCGTAGATGGTGCGGTTGGGGAATGGCGTGTCGATGGGGCGCTCGAACAGCACCTTGACGGATCGCGTCCCCTGGGCGGGCGCAAGCGCGGGCAGGAATGCCGCCAGCGCCGTGCGGAGCCAGTTGCGTCGTGCGTTCATGATTTGAGCTTAGGCGGGAATTGGTATGGTAGGAAGGTCCATTTGCTCGAATGCGATTGGACCAATTTTCATCCTTGCTCACAATGGCGGCGCGAAGAAAGACGGTCGAGTTATACGAGGAGTTGCGCGGCGGCATCACGAGCGGACGCATGGCGCCCGGCTCCGCGCTGCCGCCCACGCGTGTGCTGGCGGCCGAATATGAGCTGTCGCGCGGCACGGTAGTCGCGGTCTATGAGCAGTTGCGCGCCGAGGGCTATGTGAGCTCGCATGCGGGCGCGGGCACCTTCGTAAACGTGCGCTTGCCAGAAGACCTGTTGGAGGCGGGCACGCGCGGCGGGGTCCCGGCGAATGCAGCAAAATTGCCCGCGAAGGCGCGGCCTACGGCGCGGCCGTTCCGGTCGCAGGACCCGGCAATGGACGAGTTCCCGCTCAAGATCTGGGCGGCGCTGGCGGGGCGGCGGCTGCGCCGCGGGGGGCGCGATCTGATGGAACCGGGCGAGGCCGGCGGCTACGCTCCGTTGCGCGAAGCCGTGGTGCAGTATGTGGGCGGCTCGCGTGGCGTGCATGCCGGGGCGGCACAAGTGGTGATCGTTTCCGGCATTCAACAGGCGCTCGATCTGTGCGCGCGCCTGCTGCTGCGCCCGGGCGATCACGCATGGGTGGAGGACCCCGGCTATCCCAGTGCGGTGCGGGCGTTCGCGCGGGCGGGCGCACAGGTGCGCGGCATTCCGGTTGATTCGCAAGGCGTGCGCGTCGATGAGGCGGTCCGTATGTGTCCCGCCGCCAAACTCGCCTACGTGACACCTGCCCACCAGTTTCCGCTGGGCGCGACGATGCCCGCCTCCAGGCGGCTCGATATGCTGGCCTGGGTGCGCGACTCTGGCGCCTGGGTCATCGAGGACGACTACGACAGCGAGTTCCGCTACGAAGGACGCCGCGTTCCCGCAATGCAGGGGCTGGACCGCCAAGGCCGGGTGGTGTATCTCGGGACCTTCAACAAGGAGCTGTTTCCCGGGCTTCCCTTGGGCTACATCGG
>CAYUZM010000291.1:0-6959 GCA_964449665.1 uncultured Solibacteraceae bacterium | reverse complement strand
CCGCACGCCCGCGCAGCTCGACGCCGCCCTCGCCCTCGCCCCCGCCTCCCTCACGCTCGACTACCTCGACCTCTACGGCCTCAAGCCCTCCGTCGACCGCGTCCTCCAAGCCGGCATCCCCATCCGAGTCGCCACGCCTCGCATCCTCAAGCCCGGCGAAGAGCGCATCGTCGAATTCCTCCTCCGCCTCAACTGCCCCCTCCTCGTCCGCCCCATCGGCCTGCTCCACCATCTGCAAACCCTCGACACCGCCCCGTCCCTCACCGGCGACTTCAGCCTCAACGCCGCCAACGCCGTCACCGCGCATCTTCTCCTCTCGCTCAACCTCCTCCGCATCACGCCCACCCACGACCTCAACGCCGCCCAGGTCGCCACCCTCGCCCGCGAAGCCGGCCCACATCGCATCGAAGCCATCGCCTACCAGCACCTCCCCGTCTTCCACACCGAGCACTGCGTCTTCGCCCGCTTCCTCTCCACCGGCTCCAGCTACAAGGATTGCGGCCGCCCCTGCGAACACCACCGCGTCGAACTCCGCGACGTCAACCACCGTGCCCACCCCGTCCTCGCCGACGTCGGCTGCCGCAATACCGTCTTCGGATCCGAAGCGCAGGAGTGCAGCGCCCACCTCGAATCCTGGCTCGCCGCCGGCATTGCGCACTACCGCCTCGAATTCGCGCACGAATCCGCCGCGCAGGTGCGCGCCATTACATCCGCTTTCGCCCAGGCGCTCACCGGCCAGATCACCACGCGCCAGCTCAGCGACCGCCTCCGCCGCGCCGCCCCACAAGGCGTCACCGAAGGCAGTCTCTTTATCCCCGCAAACTACCAGGCGCTTCCCATCCTCCAGTAGCGGTTACTGCACGTCTTCCATTCCCGCAACGATCTTCGGCGCCAGCGTCGCCCGGTCGCGCACCGTGAAGTTCGACAGCGGCCATCGTTGCGTCTGGCCCGGACATGTCACGTTGACCTCCGCCGAGATCTCTTCGCGCGCCCCCGCCGGCTGCACCACGAAACTCGCTGCCCCCTGCGCGGCCAGCGTCCCCGCCTGCGTCAGCAACACCTCACCCGTCTTGGTATCGGTCACCGTCGCCTGGTAGGGAGCCGCGGCGCCGCAGGTGTTCCCCACGGCCAGCAGCCCTTCGGCTGCTGCGTCGATCCAAACCGGCGGTGAGCGGCGAATACTGAAGTTCCCGATGTGGTCAAACGCGCGCCGGTTGGGTCTCGGCTGCGGGTCCAGTGGTTCGCCCGTGTCCGGGTCGCGCAGGAGCAGGTTTATAACCGGCCACTTCGCATCGCCTGTCGAGCAGGAGAGCGAGACCGACGCCACAACTACGTCCCGTATGGATGCGCTCGTCACGGTGTGGCGCGCCGACCGTCCTGCCGCAAGCGTCCCCGAAGGAGCCGCAAGTGCCTGGCCGCTCAAGGCGTCGATCACGACCATCTGATACGTTGCCGCCCCGGCACACGGATTCAGGATGGCGATCCGTGCGGCAGTCCTGTTATTCAGCGGAAACGGGTCGAAGGTGCTCACCGTTTGTGCCGCTAGCGGCAGTGCCAGCGCACACAGCCAAATCAGACTCTTCATCGCTTTTGTCCTCATATCATCGAGCCTTCCATCATGTCGTCGAAGAATCGCGGCGCCTTCGTCACGCGGTCGCGAATGGTGATGCTCGCCAGCGGCGCTTTCGCGCAACTGGTCGAAACCACCGCCACCAGCGCATCGCGGCTCACCGGTGGCGTCAGCACTTCCACCTTCCCGCGCAGCCCCGCCACCGTCCCCTGCTTCGAGAGCAGCGTCTCGCCCGTCAGCGCGTCATACACGGCCACCGTGTATTGCGTCTGCACCGCGCAAGCGTTCACCACGGCGATCGCCGCCTCCGACGTGACATCCACCGGAAACGGCGCGCTAATGCGCGACTCGGCCGCCAGCGGCAGCGCCAAAGCACACATCCAGATCAGTTTCTTCATTGCTTTCCTCCTCCAAATGAGTAACCCGTAATTCTGGTCTGATTCGTGTCAGCAAACGCCGGATTTTTTCACGCCCACTCCCGGACGCGCGGCACACCAGCCCCCTTCCGCGCCGAGGCATTCAGGCCCAGCCCGCACAAGCGCGCATACTCCGAGACACACGCGCCACGCTATACTACGGCCATCCGATCCTTATTGACAAGAAGTTACCCGTCACGGGTAAGTGAGTGAATGATTTGCCCTTCCGCTGCCGGTTTGCCCGCCGTACCGACTTTCCCCATGTGCTGAAACTGCTCACGCAGGATCGCAATCTGTTCCAGGGCGATACCTGGGCGACGCTGCCCGATTTATTGCCGGATTTGATCGAGCGCCACCGGCTGCTCAGTTGTGTTGTCGACGACCTCGATAGCGGACGGCCCGCCTTCTTCGGCATCACGGCCTGGGCCGCGCCTGCCACCGTCACCAAGACTCTGGCTGGCGCCCCAAAACTCTTCCGCGACGCCTTGTTGCGCGCGGAATCCGATGGAGTGCCCGTCTTTCTCTCTCCCAAACATCTGCCTGCCGCCAATGCTTCTGGCCAACTGGCGCTGCTCCATTTGGGCGGATGCCCCGACGAAAAAGACTTCACGCAGCCCCGCGGGTTCGAAATCCACCGCCTCGCGTTCGAATTCTTCATGACGGTTCACGCCGGCTACCAGATCTCCGAATTCTGGCAGGAGAACCACTTGCCCGAAGCGAGCCTATACGCCGAGTCGATGGGCATGGTCGAGGTGCACCAGCGTCCGCTCGCGCAGGGAACGCCCGCGCGCCTGTTCCGCTTCACGCGCGAAGACTCTATCGCGCGGCCTGGCGCGCAACTCGCCTATCTGATGAAGTACCCACCGCCACGTCTCGGCTTCACCCAATCACAGCAACGCTTGCTGGAACTTGCCCTGCTTGACTACTCCGATCCGGCGGCCGCCGAAGAACTGGGAATTACGTTGGAGGCAGTGCGCAAACGCTGGCGCACCATCCACGCACGGCATCAGTTCGGCGAGGGCAAAGAACAGCGGCGCGCCCTGCTCGGCTATCTCCGTCAACACTTGGAAGAGCTGCGCCCGTGGCCCGTTGCGAAGGCGTCGGCCGCGTCCTCCGTCTGATGACGCACGATATCCACAAAGCCGGCCTCTTCTACCTCCGCGACGCCCGCGTCCTCCTCTGCCGCAGCCACAAATCGCCGCTCCTCATGCTCCCCGGCGGCAAACTCGAACCCGGCGAAACCCCGCTCGAAGCCCTCCAGCGCGAGCTCGCCGAGGAGCTCAGCGGAGCCTCCCTCCTCGACCACCATTTCCTCGGCGCCTACGATCACCCGGCCTCCGAAGGCTTCCGCTCCATCCGCGTCGAACTCTTCACCGGCGCGCTCTCCGCCGAACCCGTCCCCTCCGCCGAAATCGCCGAGCTCGTCTGGTTCTCCGAGCACGACGACCCCACCCACCTCGCCCTCAGCCTCCGTCACGCGATCTTCACCGATCTGATTGCCCACCGTATTCTTCCCTGGTCCGCCGTGCGATAAGCTCGTGGCGATGCGTATTCATCGAATCCTCCTCGCCCTCGCCCTCTGCTGCGCCGTCCACGCCGCGCCCAAACCCAAGAAGCGTGCCAAAAACGTCATCGTCTTCCTCGCCGACGCCGGCGGCATCCCCACTCTCAACGCCGCCTCGCTCCTCGGCTACGGTGAACCGCAAAAGCTCTTCGTGCAAAGCTTGCCCCACATCGGCCTCTCCGACACCTCGCCCGCTGTCAGCTACGTCACCGACTCCGCCGCCGGCATGACGGCCATCGTCACTGGCCAGAAAACCCACAACGGCGTCATCAGCCTCGGCCCCGACACCGTCCGCGGAAAAACCGACGGCGCCGTCCTCAAAACCGTCCTCGAATACGCCGAAGAGCGCGGCCTCTCCACTGGAGTCGTCTCCAATGTCTCCATCGCCGACGCCACGCCCGCCGCCTGCTACGGCCACGCCAACGACCGTGCCAAACAGGCCGAACTCTACCTGCAAATCTTCAGCCCCAAGCATGGCGACGGAGTCGACGTCGTGATCGGCGGAGGCCGCAAGAAGATCTACGGCGACGTCAGAACCCTCGGCAAGGACCTCGACGCCGTCGCCGCCGAACACAAGCGCCCCATCTACGCAAGCGTCGCCGATATCCCCGCCACCAACGCCCGCCCGCTTGCTCTCCTCGACGACACCGCCGACGTCCCCGCCATGGCGCAGGCCGCCCTCGACCGCCTCTCCAAAAACCCCAAAGGCTACTTCCTCATGATCGAGTGGGACGCCCACACCGACAACCCCGAGCGCGGCCTCAACAACGTCGTCAAGTTCGACAAACTCATCCGCGAAATCGCCGCCAAAGTCGACACGCGCGAGACGCTACTCCTCTTCACTGCCGACCACTCCTTCGAACTCCGCACCATCGGAGGCCGCCGCGGCGAACCGCTCCTCAAAGGCTTCGCCGAATGGCAAAAGGCCGCCCACCCGCCGCGCACCGAAGTCTCCATCCCGGCACTGCGCGTCGGCCGCTCCCACACCGGAGAAGAGGTCCTCGCCGCCGCCATGGGCCCCGGCGCCGACAAGGTGACGGGCTACTTCCCCAACACGCATCTCTTCCAGGTCATCATGGGCGCCTATGGGTGGAAGGTGGCGAAGTAGCCGCCGCCGGCGATTGAGTGCGGCCTACGGTCTACGATTGATCGCCTGGAGCGACGTGAAGCGCGCAATCTGATCGAAGTCGCGTTCATGATGCCAGACTGACACCGAGTTTTCCAATGCGATTGCGGCAATGAGGCAATCGTGAGACGACCGGACGGTGATTCCCGTCCGGCGGCCAATCCTGTAGATCTCGGCCGCATGTTCGAATGTCGTGCGTCTTAATGGGTCGCCAAGCAGCGGCATCGCGCGTAGAATTCCACGCACCCGCAAGGCCTGGGCTTCCTGCCGGACACCTTGCAACACCTCCTGCACCACTGGTGCACAGGTCGCGAGGTTCAGGAGTTCGAAATCCGTGAATCGATGCCGGTTGCCGGGCCTCAGCCAATCGATCCAGACGGAAGTGTCCACGAGGATCAAGGCCGGCGCTTCCGCTTGGGCTGCCTATTGGTACGATCCTCCCGCATCTCCGAGAGGCTGCCTTCCCAGATTCCGGATCCAACCAAATCCTGCAGCTCCCGTAGTTTTCTCAGGCGGACCAATTCCTGCAAAGCGAAATTCACCGTGCCGGAGTACGTCTCCTGGCCGGAGATGCGAGTGGCCTCCGCCAATACATCTTCGTCAAGCACAAGATTTGTGCGTTTCATGTGTATAGTGTACTACCGCCTGAATAGGCCGCCGCAGATCACGGAATCCGCCTTCGGGTCGTCGGCTGGGAAGTAAGCTATGATCGGGGCAAGAGGCAGCAATGGCGAAAGACTACGTCGAAGAGCGTAACGGCGGGCTGTACGTGGCTGGAACTCGCGTATCGCTCGACTCCATCGTCCAGTGCTTTCGTGAAGGGTTGTCGCCCGAGACGATCGCCGGTGAATTCGACACCCTGACCCTTGCGCAGGTCTACGGCGCCATCGCGCATTATCTGGACAACCAGGCCGCCATCGACCCTTAACTCATACGCCAGCACCAACGGTTCGACCAAATCCGGCCAACCGCTGAGCCGCTGCCTGCGGATCTGCGACTGCGCCTGGACGCCGCGCGCAATCAGCTTCGCTCCGGTCATTCCGCGAAGTGAGGCCCAAGTTTCAAGCGGACAACGACCTTCGCGCCGCGATTCGTACAGGTGTCGTGCGGCGTGAACCGGCCATCGATTTTCAAAGTGCGCAGGCCGCCCAGCTTGACGGAGTCGACGATTCGAGTGTTTTGCGTTTCTGCGCCTTGCAGGCGCGCATCCTGATCTCCCATGACGAGAACTTGATGCCCGGACATCTTCGCGATTTCCTTGCCGCCGGACATCGTAGCCCCGGCGTGCTGCTGGTATCGCAGCGCCTTGCGACGAGCGACGCAATCGAGAGCATCCTCCTCATCTGGCTCGCTTCGGAAGCGAAGGAATGGGAAGACCGGCTGATCTGGCTTCCCATATAGGGAAACATCTCCCACAAAAAAATCCCGGCCCCCTTTCGAGAGCCGGGTTGAGAGTTCAAGTGAGCCTGTAGATGCCACGCGCCTTAGCGCGCGCTGAAGATTACGAACACCCGCTAGTCCCGCCGCAGTTCTCACACTTAAAGCACGCCCCGTTCGGCACCATGATCGAGCCGCACTCGGCGCACAACGGCGCATCCGACGTCGCATGATCGAACTGCAGCGACTGCTGCGGCTCCGGCTCGGTCGGCTTCAAAATCATCTCGCCGCCCGCTTCCGACGTCTGATACTCCGGCCCCAGGAAACGCGCCCCCAGCCAGCGGAACATGTAATCCATGATCGACTTCGCATAGGGAATCTTCTTGTTGCCCGTCCACCCGCTCGGCTCAAACCGCACGTGGCTGAACTTGTCCACGTAGAACTTCAGCGGCACGCCATACTGCAGGCCGTAGCTGATCGCCGTCGCAAAGCTGTCCATCAGGCCCGAAATCGTCGAGCCCTCCTTGGCCATGCGCACGAACAACTCACCCGGCGTCCCGTCGTCGAACAGGCCTACCGTAATGTAGCCCTCGTGTCCGGCAATCGAGAACTTGTGCGTTACGGACTCGCGCTCGTCGCCCAAACGGCGGCGAATCGGCCGGTACACAATCTTCTCCACAATGTTGGAGGCCACCGCAATCGGCTCCACGCCCTTCTTCTCGCCCTTGCCCGAACCCGAGCTGAGCGGCTGCACGCGCTTCGACCCGTCGCGGTAAATCGCCACCGCCTTGATGCCCAAACGCCAGCTCTCAATGTAGGCGTCCATGATGTCTTCCACCGTGGACTCTTCAGGCATGTTGATCGTCTTCGAGATCGCGCCCGAGATGAAGGACTGGGCCGCCGCCA
>CAYUZM010000290.1:0-6969 GCA_964449665.1 uncultured Solibacteraceae bacterium | reverse complement strand
CAAGGGGCACAGATCGGATTGCGGAATACCGCGACCGGCGTTGAAATCAGAGCCACAACCGGCGTCGAAGGCCTATACACGGCGTCGTATTTGAACCCGGGGCCGTATGAGCTGACGGTGGAGGCACCGGGATTCAAGCGATTCGTGCGCCAAAACCTGGTACTGGAAACGAGCTAGGCTTTATCGGTCGATGTCAGGCTCGAATTGGGAGCGGTGACCGAATCGGTTGTGGTGTCGGCACAAAGCCCGCTGTTGCAGGCCGAGACATCGGCGGTCAGCACGCTAGTTGAGAACGCGACGATCCGCAATATGCCGCTTGCCAGCCGCCGCATCGGCAGCCTGGTGCGGCTGATGGGAAACGTCACGTTTGGCAGCGAGGCATCGTGGGAAGGAATTTCGAACTTCTCGATCGCGGGCGGACGGGCGCGGCAACAGATTTGGCAGCTTGACGGCGGCAATCTGCAGGGCGTGATGCTGGTAACCGGAATCGTCAGTGTTGCGCCGCCGGTGGAGGCGATGGAGGAGTTTCGCGTTCAAGCCAACGGCTATCCGGCGGAGTTCGGCCGGAGCACGGGCGGGTTCATTTCGATGACAACGAAGTCAGGGACGAACCGGTTTCGCGGATCGCTGTACGAATTCCTCCGCAACGACGCCTTCGACGCGAGGAACTTCTTTTCGGCTACAAAGCCGCCTCTCCGCTACAACGTCTTCGGAGGCACACTTGGCGGCCCGGTTATTCGCGACCGTACGTTCTTCTTCTTCTCCTACGAAGGAACGCGGCGGCGCGATGGCGTAACGCGCATCCTCAATGTGCCCACACAGAGCGAGGTCGCGGGGGACTTTTCGTCCAGCACGGGCACGCTAATGGACCCGCAATCGAGGCTGCCCTTCGCCGGAAACAGGATTCCCGTCTCGCGGCTGGACGGAGTTGGCGCGGCGCTCGCCAAGCTGTATCCAGCGCCGAATGTAGCGGGGGCTCCAAGTGGCAACCGGAACTTCCTACAGAATGCCGTCAACAAGACGAGGGGAGACAGCTACATCGTCAAGGTTGATCATGTGCTGTCGCAGAAGAATCGCATTTCGGGCCGGTACTTGAAGTTCCGCAGCCCTGTGGAACCGGGCCGAGTGTTTCCGAACCCGGCCGCGGACAACGTCGGCGACCAGCTTTCCGATCAGTTTCACATTACGGGCAACTGGGTGCGAACAGTGGGCGCGACCCTGTTCAACGAGCTGCGGTACAACTACAACCGGCGCACGAACGAGGATCCGTCGCTCTACCCAAGCACCATTACAGCGGATGTCGGATTGCGAGGCGTGGCGCAGGACGGTACGCCGAACATCAATGTCACGGGGTTCAACGCAATTGGACAGGGCGGGCAGTACCGTTTGGCAGGTCCCGGATTTCAGCACCAGATCCTGGAAGCGGTGTCGTGGACCCGTGGGAAACACCAAGTGAAATTCGGTGGTGAATGGCGTTCCTCGGAGATGCCGGACCTGTGGGGCGATTCGCGAGCGGGACAGTTTGCGTTCAACGATGTAGCGACGGGGCGCGGATTCGGACTGGCGGCCCTGTTATTAGGCTGGACGAACACCGCCACAGTGAACACGGGATTCACGAGTGCGCGCATGAACTACCTGGCCGCCTACATTCAGGACGACTGGAAGGTGAGCCCGCGGCTCATGCTGAACCTCGGCTTGCGATGGGACATGGATACGCCGCGCTCGGAGCGCGATAATCTCCAAACCGGATTCGATTCGGTGGCGATCAATCCGGTGTCGGGCACGCCGGGCATCATAACCTACGCCGGCCGGGATGGGGTTTCGGTCTATGCGCATGGATTTGACAAGAACAACTTTGGCCCACGCTTCGGTTTCGCATACCGTCCGCTCGACGACCGGCTGATACTGCGCGGTGGATATGGGCTGATGTATGGTCCAATTTACGATGATTCCATCACACGGGCCAACGTGGTTGGATTCGGAGATGTTCGGCAATTCCAGTCGTCGGATAATGGCATCACGCCGGCGCTACTGTTGCGAAATGGCGTGCCCACTCCTCCGGCCGAGCCTTTGGGGCCCGGGTTTGGAGCGGTCCCTCTGGGCGCTGCCCCGCGCATCACGCCGGATTTCTATGATCAGAACCAGCGCGCCACCTATGCGCACCATTTGAACTTCAGCGCGCAACGGCAGTTGTTTGGATCGTTCCTGCTGGAGGCTTCCTACACGGCCAACCTCGCACATCGAGTGAGCGGGCGAGCGACCAATGTGAATGAAATCCGGCCGGAGCGGCGCGGAGCGAGGCAGGACCAGGCCCTGCGGCCTTTTCCGCAGTATGCCAACGTGACGCAACGAGCGGTGAACTGGGGGAACTCGTCCTATCACGGATTGAATATCAAGGTGGAGAAGCGATTCTCGCGCGGGTTGAATCTGCTGAGCAACTACACGTGGTCGAAGTTCCTCGATGATGTGCAGTCAGCGGCGGACGCTGGTGGGGGCGGACCGCAGAGCTACTACGCACGGCAGTTGGACAAGGCGCTGAGCGGGAATGATATTCGCCACAGGTGGGTATCGAGCGCCGTCTACGAACTGCCGGTTGGGCGCGGAAGGCGAGTCGATATCGGGAATCGCGCGCTCGATCTCGCGTTGGGCGGGTGGAGCGTCGGCGTGATCTCCGAGTTGCGAACCGGCCTTCCGTTCGGCGTTACTGAACAGACGAACCGGCTGAATGCATTCTCCTCCTCGCAGCGGCCGAATCTGACGGGAGATTGGAGAATGGCCTCGGGACGTTCGCGTGCAGACTCGATCAATCGATGGTTCAACACGGCGGCGTTTGCTTCGCCCGCCGACGGGGTTCTTGGCAATGCGCCGCGGGCGTTTGCCATCGGACCCGGCACGGTGAGCCTGGACACTTCGCTGCTGAAAGACTTTGCCTTTCGAGAGGCGGCCACGCTGCAACTCCGCGGCGAGTTCTTCAATATGCTGAATCGTCCCAACTTCGGATTACCCAACCGCACGCGCGGTAACGCCGCGTTCGGCTCCATCGGGAGTGCAAGTGGTGGACGGCAGATCCAACTCGGCTTGCGGCTTGTATTCTGACCGGAGGACAACTCAATGACGATCACTCGCAGATGTTTCCTGGGCGCCGCCGGAGCCGCTCCGGCGATGCTGGCGGGACCAGCATCCTCCACGACGCTCTGGAACCCCAATTCACCAGTGCCGAGGAGTGGAGAACTCGATGACGTGCGAGGCGCGCGGTTTCATCTGATTAAGGCCTACGAGCCGGCGCGCGACGGCGGCTACGAGTTCCTGCATGGAGTTGGACTCGTGTGGCACAAAGGGAAACTCTACGCCTCGTGGGGTCACAATAAAGGCGCGGAGAACACGGCTGGGGAGGAGGCCCGCGGGCGGGTGAGCACTGATGGGGGAAGAACGTGGGGCGACGTCTTCACGATTGACGCAGCGCGCGAGTCGCCGGGGATGGCTGTGAGCCACGGCGCATTTCTTTCGCACCGCGGCCGGCTTTGGGCTTTTCTGGGCGCATTCCACGGAATGAGGGAGCAGGTGCACACACGGGCGTATGTGCTCAACGAGCGAGACGGAAGTTGGGAGTTTCGCGGCGTAGCGGTCGATGGGGGATTCTGGCCCATGCAGGAACCGCTTCCGACAACGGGCGGCAATTGGATCATGGCCGGATTTAAGGTTGGCGATGGCGAGCCGGCGTCGGTCGCCATCAGCCGGGGGAGCGACTTCACGAAGTGGGATCACGTGGTGATTCCCCGGGCGCCGGAAGTAAAGACGATGTGGGGCGAGTCGACGGTGATCGTTCAAGGCAGTCGTGTGCTGAACATCGCGCGATACGGGGAGGAGGCGCAGGCGCTGGTCTCGACGAGCGAAGACGGAGGGCGCAGTTGGACTCAGATGATTCCGGCGAATCTGCCTATGGTGACGTCCAAGCCGTATGCAGGAATTCTGAGCACGAAGCAGCGTTTCTTGATTTGTACCACCACGGCAGATTCTGGGAAGCGCAGATCGCCGCTGACGATAGCGATCAGCCGCCCGGGTGAGCAACTCTTCAGCCAGGTCTTTCGAATTCGGGATGCCGCACGCCCCTCCGACGAAGTGGAATCGCACCCGCGATCAGCGCTATCGTATCCGTACGCAGTTGAACACCAAGGGTATCTCTATGTGGGTTACTCGAACAGCGCCGGCCGGAGGGGGAATGTCAACAGCGCGGAACTGGCCGTGATTCCGGTTTCGGCACTGCGAGTCCCAAGGGCATGATACCGCCCAGCTGCGCCCTGCTGCGCCCGCGGCTGCCCGCCGAAACTTGCTTGTGCTTATCTCAATGTTAAGGGAACAGTAGTTTTGCGTATGCCGCTCCACCGCCTCGATTTTTTCGTTGCCCGTTAGCCGACCAGCTTGGGTGCACGGTCGATGTGAACCAGAACGTCTACGCGAGAGCTTCTATTGCAGGGCGGAATAAAGCAGTGGATGCTCTCGAATCAGCCCCCGAAGGTGATGTAGGTTTTGGAGCATTTGGGAGCAGGCTCTGGAAGCTGGGGCGCTAAGCGATTGAAAAGTTTGGAGCGGGAGATGGGACTCGAACCCACGACGTCCAGCTTGGGAATTTGCTCAGCGATTGGAAACAGAGAACATATGCGTCCAAGACGTTGAAACTCGACCACTTGAAACCACGAAAATCGGGCTTCTGCGAATCAATCGAGCCTTGATGCAGTAATCGCAGTAAGGTCCGCTCACAGCTTGTCCCATGTCCTTCTAGTCTTGAAGTACAAGTCGTCATTGTAGAAGATGGCAAAGATCTCCAAGAAGTGGGGAATCTCCAGTCCCTTTGCCCTCGCAAGATCGTGAAGTTGGGATAGCAGCTCGACCCAAAAGCGAATGACCTGAAGCACGTAAAGCTGGCGGTAGGGGCCGACCGCTTCAAACACGCCAGTTCGGTAGCTCGCGTCTTCGATCTCCGTAATTGTTCCGCCGGTTTCGGACAGATGTCTCACCATCGTGACCGGCCCCATTACGTTGCCAACGATCTCAGCATTCGCCCGGATCGTTCGCTTCTTCTTGCTTGATACGTGCGCTTCGAAAAGTGGTAGATCGACTTCGGTGTACCAGGCCGCAATAGGATCGTTGCGACGTTTTCCGCCAATCAAGATATCGATGTTGGAGTATCGGTCTCCCTCCGCGAAATCGGAGAGCACCGCCAGTATCTCCTGGTGAATTGGGTCATTCAATTCTCTTCTGTACTTCAGTGGGAGGGAACGTCTGCGGACGACTGCCTCGCACCTTTCATAGATCAGGGAGATCTTGTGACCAATCTCCTCTTTCATGAATTTGGAGTCCGGAAACGTGCCATGGTCGGTGAGCGCTATGTGAACCACAGTGGCGGCAGACTCTTGAGAAATTTCGCCGAGCCTATTTCTGGGAGAAATTGGCCGCCAAGATCCGGCGCACAGAGGTGCGGCCTATTTTGAGTCGGCGAGCGATTGCGGACTTGGTTACGCCAGCGTTATGCAGTTTCTGGATTGCCGTGGCGTGTGCTGCGGCAGTGGTCGGCCGGCCCAACCGTTTCCCGTTCGCCCGCGCATGAGCCAGGCCGGCCCACGTTCTCTCCCTGAGAATCTCGCGTTCAAACTCAGCGAAGATCGCCAGCAGGCCAGCCAATGCTCGACCAGCGGGCGTGGTCAGGTCTAACGCTTCGGTGAGAGAGACGAAGCCGACGCCCAGATGCTGCAGTTCCTGAAGAGTCGCCAACAGATCCGTCACGGAGCGGCCCCAGCGGTCCAGCCGCCAGACCAACACCACATCGATCTCGCGGCGGCGAGCGGCTTCCAGCAGGTTCTCGCGCGCTTCGCGCTTCGCCGCTCCGGAGTTCACCTCGCGAACTTACAGAGCAACCGTCCAGCCACGACGGGCAGCGTACTCCCGCATCGCCCGGCTCTGCATCGCCAGGGTCTGCTGGTCATGGGTGGAGACGCGGGCATACAGGCCAGCCCGGAACATTTTCGCCGGTCTTCGTGCCTGGCCAAAAACGTCTTCGGATTTCGCCTTTGGAAAGGGCCGTTTTGCGGGCATTTCTGAACGCCACCCCACCCTGGCCGGAGTCGATCCTTTTCGGCCAGGAAGGCCTCATCCTACTACGTGGCGGGGCTATGCCGGAATCGGGCTGTCCGGTCACGCCGCCTGACGGAGCTTCCACTCGTCCGGCAGCCAGGCAGACAGCTCGCTCAGACGCATCGGGGGGAGATTCACCAGCAACTGCGTCAGGTACAGTTGCGGATCCACGTCGTGCCGCCGGCAGCTGCTGGTCAAACTCGCTAGAATCGCCGCCGCGCGGCCGCCGCGCGCGTTGCCCACGAACAGCGAGTTTTTGCGGTTGAGTACCACCCGCTTCATCTCACGCTCGCTGACGTTGTTGTCGATGGGCACGGTGCCATCGGAACAGAACACGTTCAGTTCTTCCCATTGACCCAGAATGTAATTCACCGCCTCGGCCATGGGATGCTTGGGCAACAACTGCTGTTTCCATCTGAGAAGCTTCTCTTTCAGGCCAGCCAACACCGGCGCCGAGTCGGCCTGGCGCAGTTCCAGCCGCGCGGCGGCGGACAGGCTCTTGCCGCGGTGTTCCACGGCAAACAGAGCGCGCACCAACTCGACGGCCTCCCGCGCGATCTCCGGCGCCGCCTTCTCGGCCTCAATGATCTTTCTGCGCGCGTGCGCCCAGCACCCCGCGCGGGCGATCTCGTTGCCGGCCACCACGCCGTTGTAGCCACCAAAGGCGTCGGCCAGCAGAACCTGCCGGTAGTCTTGGAGAAAGTACTTCGGCCCGTCACGGCCGCGATTGAGCGTGAAGTCGAAGATGTTGTACGGACCGGCTTCATCGCCCACGTAAATCCACATCCGTGCGTTGGCCGTCTTGCCTTTGGCCAGCATCGGCATGATCGTGTCATCGGT
>CAYUZM010000289.1:0-6978 GCA_964449665.1 uncultured Solibacteraceae bacterium | reverse complement strand
TGCGCAAGCTGCCAACGATGAGAGTGTCCACGGACCTGATTGAGATTGACCAGGAGAACCCGTCTCCCGAAGCGATTACGCGCGCCGCGGCGGTGATCCGCAAGGGCGGCGTGGTGGCGATACCGACCGACGCCCTTTATATGCTGGTTGCCGACCCGTACAACTTGCACGCGGTCGGGCAGGTGTTCAAGGCGAAGAAACGCGAGGTACACCGTTCGCTGCCGCTGCTGGTGGATGATACGGTGATGGCCGAGGAGCTAGCCGCCGAGACGACGAAGCGATTTTCGCTGCTGGCGCGGAAGTTCTGGCCGGGGCCGTTGACGATCATCGTTCCGGCGTCGGCGAACGTGCCGCTTAAGGTGACGGGCAACACGGGCCGGTTGGCTCTGCGTCAGGCAAAGGCGAAGGTGCCGCGGGCGCTCATTGAAGCGTTGGGGCAGCCGCTGATTTCGACGAGCGCGAATTTGAGCGGACAGCCGACGTGTTCGGTGGGCATCGAAACGTTCGTGCAAATGGACGGCAACATCAACCTGGTATTGGACGGCGGCGCGTGCGTGGGCGTGGCGGGCACGACGCTGGACATCACCGAGCCGATTTGGAAGGTGATCAAAGAAGGCGCGATTACGGAGAAGGAGATTGCCGAGTGCCTTCGGGGGGCATAAGCAGCAAGCCCCATTGCAATGAGAATCCTCTTTATCGGCGATATTTTCGGCGCGGCCGGACGGAGCATCGTGGCCGAGCTGTTTCAGACGATCGCGCGCGAGCATCAGGTGGATCTGGCAATCGCGAATTGCGAGAACGCGGCGGGCGGGTTTGGCGTGACGCCGCAGATTGCCGACGATCTGCTGGGGTTGGGAATCGACGTCCTGACCGGCGGCAACCACATTTGGGACAAGCGCGACATCAACGACTACATGGGGCGGACGCCGCAACTGATCCGTCCGGCGAACTATCCGGGCGATTTGCCAGGACGTGGCGTGTATATCGCCACGGCGCGGAATGGCGTGGCGTGCGCGGTGGTGAATCTGCAGGGGCGCACGTATATGGCTCCGATCGACTGTCCGTTCCGGGGCGCGGACAAGTTGTTGGGCGAGATACCCGATTCGGTAAAGGTCCGGTTCGTGGACTTTCATGCCGAGGTGACGAGCGAGAAGGTGGCGATGGGCTGGTATCTGGATGGTCGGGTTTCGGCAGTGGTCGGAACGCACACGCACATTCCCACGGCGGACAGCCGCGTGCTGCCGGGCGGGACGGCGTACCAGACCGATTGCGGGATGTCAGGGCCCTACGATTCCGTGATTGGCGTGGAGAAGCAGATTGTGCTGCACAAGTTCCTGACCGCGCAGCCGGTACGAATGGAAGCGGCCAAGGGCGGGGTGGAGTTGCATGCGGTGCTGGTGGATGTCGACGCGGTAACTGGTAGGGCGCAATCGATCCGGCGGCTGGCGCTGACGCATGGCGGCGTATCTGTAAGCGACTGAACACAAAGACAAGACTGAAGTTTTACGATTCCTCGACCGATGGAAGGAGCGAGGAAAAGGGCTGAAGCACCACCGTGTCTGGGTGGTGACGCCCGGCGTAGCTGATGAGGCTGAACATCCAGTCGCGAATCTGGCCGCTTGTGACGCTGCCGATTCTGGTGGCGTGTCTGGCGCTGGGGTTGCCGCTGGTGATTTCGATCAACGCGAGCCGGAAGGCATCCATGAGCTGGGCGCGGTGCGAGCAGGGCCTGCACGAGTTTGGCGGAAAGTTGTGGAGCTATCACGGGGCCTACCGGGCCGGTGACGCAGAGCGCGCGCGGGTGCTACGGGGCGCGACGCTGGCGGCGCTGAATGAGATTCCGGAGCATTGCGTCGCGCGCGAGGAGCGGCAACGGCTTTCAGGTGTGACGCGGACGTGGCTGGAAGAGACGGCGCGGGAGTTGGCCTCCGTTGCCGAGCCGGCGCCGGCCCAATCGGAGGCGTCGTTCAACAGCATTCTGAATCAGTTTGATATCCTGTCGCTGCGCACGGCGCGTTCGAAGACAGAGGCGCTTTCGGGACCTTTGGCGAAGTGGAAAGACGCGGTGGCTCTGAGCCTGCTGGCAAGTCTGCTGGCGGTGCTCGCATTGATGCTGAACCGCACCTACCGGCGGGAGATGACGCAGCGGCGGGCGGTGGAGCGGGACCTTCGGGAGTCCGAGCGCCGTTACCGGGAGTTGTTTGAGCACGTGGCCGAGGGCGTGTATCAGACGTCGGCCTCGGGCGAGATTTTGCGCGCGAATCCGGCGCTGGTCAAATTGCTGGGGTTTGAATCGGAAGCCGATTTGAAGCAAATGAACGTCGGGCGCGACCTGTATTGCCAGCCCGAACGGCGGCGCGAACTGACGGCGCAACTGGAACGTGACGGATACTTGCGCGACGTGGAGTACACGCTGAAGCGGAGGGACGGGTCGGCGGTGGTGGTGCAGGAGAACGCCAGGGCCGTGCGCGATGCCGGCGGCGCGTTGCAGTGGTACGAAGGCTCGCTGGTGGACGTGACGGCAAGGAAGCGCGCCGAGCAGGATCTGGCGGCGCGGGTGCAGGAGCTGGAGCAGGCGCGCAAGCAATCCGAGCAGCAGGCCTACCAGATGCTCGAACAATCGTTCGAACTGGCGAAGGCGCGCGATGCGGCATTACAGGGGGCGCGGCGCAAGCTGGAATTTCTGGTCAACTTAAGCTCGGAGTTCCGAGGTCCGATGAACGGCGTGGTGGGAATGGCGCAACTGCTGCTGGACAGCGAGTTGAGCATGCAGCAGCGGGAGTTTGCCGAATCGGTGAAGCGCTCGTCGTGCCGTCTTTTGGAGACCATCGACGATATTCTCGAGTATTCGCGGATCGAGGCGGGCGAACTCACCTTGCAGAGCTCCGCGTTCAGCGTGCGGGGCCTGGTGGCGGAACTGATTCAGCGCCATGCCGAACGGGCCGAACAAAAGGGCCTGGAGATGGCGACGCTCGTCAAGCCAGACGTGCCCGATCAGCTAATGGGCGACCCGGTGCGAATCCGGCAGGTGTTGAGCCATTTGGTTCACAACGCGATCAGGATGACCGATTCGGGAGCGGTATCGGTGACGATTGGGGCGGCACGGCGATCGGACGCGGAGGTGCTGTTGCGGGTGCAGGTGGAGGATTCCGGCGCGGGGATTCCCACTGATTTGATGCCGGTGCTGTTCGATCCGTTCGCCGGGAGTGTCACTCCGAAGCTACGCGGCGGCGAGGGCGGCGGGTTGAATCTTGCGATTTCGCGAAAGCTTGTGGAGCGGATGGGCGGGCAGATGGGCGTGGAGAGCGAACCGGGGCAAGGTTCGCTGTTCTGGTTCCAGGTCTCGCTGCCCTGCGTGGAGATGCAGAACGGCGGGGAGCAGGTGGCGCAATTGAAGGGACTGCGTTGCCTGATTGTGCAAGAAGGCGTATGCGTACGTGGAGCGATCGCGGAAACGATCGCCGGATGGGGCATGCAGGCGATGACGGCCGGAGACGGGCCCGAGGCGCTGAAGATGTTGCGCCAGGCGCGGCTGTTCGACGAACCGTTCGATGTGATGCTTGTGGACAACGACCTGCCGGGGCTGCCGGGCATTGCGCTGGCCGATTGGGTGATTGAAGACGCCGGCTGCGGGCATCCGAAGATCGTGCTGATGGTTCCCTATAGCCAGCGCGCCTATTGCCTGGAGCCGACGATGCTGGGGATTTCGGCGATGGTGTCCAAGCCAGTGGAGGAGCGGGCGCTGCTGGCGTGTTTGTTGCGCGTCTCGTCGAAGGCGACGCCGATTGACGCGCGCGCGGGAAACAGTCTGCTCGAACTGGACCGCGCGGTGCAGCCGGACCGGGCGAAAGTGGTTCTGCTGGTGGAGGACGATGCGATCGGCCAGCGCGTGGGCAAGCGGCTGTTGGAGAAGTTGGGCTATGAAGTGGTGGTGGTGAAGAATGGCCTGGAGGCGGTTGAGGCGGTGCAGGAGTATCAGTTCGCGGCCGTTCTGATGGACATGATGATGCCGGAGATGGATGGCTGCGCGGCGACGAAGGTGATTCGCGGGATGGAGAGCATCGCCGCCGGGCTGCCGATCATCGCCATGACGGCAAGCGATGCCACCAGCGACCGTGAGCGTTGCCTGGCGGCGGGCATGAACGACTATATCTGCAAGCCCGCCACGCTGGATCAACTGCGCACGGTGGTGGGGCGTTGGACGGCGGCGAGCGAAGCCACGGCGGCGGTGTAGGCGAAAAGCCGCGGTTCAGCGGGCGGCGCGGTTGTGGCAGTCTAGTGGGGATGTCTTCCTCCGAATCCGGCTCCAACCGCCGCAAACTCCGAAGCGAATCCTGGTATCAGGGACCCGAATATTACAACTTTGCCCGGCGCGCCTACATGCGCAGCGAAGGGCTGACGCGGGCGGCCTTCCATGGCAAGCCGCTGATCGGCATCTGCAATTCCTGGAGCGAGCTGAACCACTGCAACATTCACCTCCGCGAATTGGCCGAGTCCGTAAAACGCGGGGTGTGGGCGGCGGGTGGCGTGCCGCTGGAGTTTCCGACGATTTCGCTGGGAGAGGTCTTCATCCGCCCGACGGCGATGCTGCTGCGCAACCTGATGGCGATGGATGTGGAGGAGTCGATCCGCTGCAATCCGATTGACGGCGTGGTGCTATTGTGCGGCTGCGATAAGACGACGCCGGCGCAGTTGATGGGGGCGGCGAGCGCGGACATTCCGTCGTTGTTTGTGACGGGCGGACCGATGTTGAGCGGCAACTACCGGGGTGAGTGGAAAGGCTCGGGGACCGATGGGCGGAAGATGTTCGATATGTTCCGCTCGGGTTCGTTGAGCGAGGAAGAGCTGAACGAGTTCGAGGGCTGCATGGCGCGCAGCCACGGTCATTGCATGGTGATGGGCACGGCGTCGACGATGACCTCGATTGCGGAGGCGCTGGGGATGACGCTGCCGGGTTGCGCGTCGATTCCGGCGCCCGATTCGCGGCGCAAGGCGATTGCCGAGGAGTCCGGGCGGCGGATTGTGGAGATGGTGTGGGAG
This sequence comes from uncultured Solibacteraceae bacterium, assembly GCA_964449665.1. Taxonomy (GTDB): domain Bacteria; phylum Acidobacteriota; class Terriglobia; order Bryobacterales; family Bryobacteraceae; genus JAFLBB01. Next base: position 1,938 of record CAYUZM010000289.1, on the reverse strand, counting down.
GATTTGAAGCCGTCGAAGATTATGACGCGCGAGGCGCTGGAGAACGCGGTGACGGTGGACATGGCAATCGGGGGATCGACGAACGCCGTGGTGCATCTGATCGCGATTGCCGGGAGGTTGGGGTTGGACCTGACGCTGGACGATTTCCATCGTATTTCGGCGCGCACGCCATACCTGGTCAACGTGAAGCCGTCGGGGCAGTATCTGATGGAGGAGTTCTTCTACGCGGGCGGGTTGCCGGCGGTGATGCGCGAGATTCTGCCGCTGCTGCATGGGGAGGCGATTACGGTGACGGGCAAGACGATTGCGGAGAACGTGGCCGAGGCGCCGTGTCACAACCGCGATGTGATTCGCACACGGGAGGAGCCGTTGTGCGCCGAAGGCGGCACGCTGGTGCTGTATGGCAATCTGGCGCCGAACGGGGCGGTGATCAAGCATACGGCGGCATCGCCGCATCTGTTGGAGCATCGCGGTCCGGCGCTGGTGTTTGACGATCATCACGCGATGATTCTCGAACTGGAGCGCGACGACTTGCCGGTGGACGAGAACACGGTGATTGTGTTGAAGAACGGCGGTCCAATCGGCGGGCCCGGCTTCCCGGAATGGGGCCACATTCCGATGCCGAAGCGGCTGCTGCAGCGTGGCGTGATGGACATGGTGCGCATTTCGGACGCGCGGATGTCGGGGACCAGCTTCGGGACGGTGGTGCTGCATATTTCACCGGAATCGGCCGTGGGCGGGCCGCTGGCGGCAGTGCGGACGGGAGATGAGATTGTGCTTTCGGCGTCGAACAGGAGTATCGACGTGAACCTGCCGGCCGGGGAGATTGCAAAGCGGCTGGCGGAGTTTGTGCCGCCCCCTGCTCACTATGACCGGGGCTACGGCAAGATGTTTCTGGAACACGTGACGCAAGCGCATGAAGGGTGCGATTTCGACTTTCTGCGCGCGACGGCCAAACCCATCGGGTCATGATCAAGCGGGTGGCGATTGCCGCCTTGCTGGCGGCGCTGTTTTTTCTGGCAAACCGTGGGGCGTACCGCAGCTTTTTCTTCGGCGACGACCTGGATAATTTAGCGTGGGCGGGCCCGGTGCCGGGGGAGAGGTTCGTACGGGCGATGGCTTCGCCGGTGTATACGGCGAACAATTTCCGGCCGACGGGACACGGCCTTTACCACCTATGGAGCCAGACGGCGGGGCTGCGGTTTCCCCCATACGTGGCGACGATTCAGGCGCTGCACCTTTTGAATGCTCTGCTGCTGTTTTGGCTTTTGCGGCGGGTGGGCGCGGGCGAGTGGCAGGCGGCCGTGGGCGCGGTGGCGTGGATGTTCCACATGGCGCTATTCGGCGCGTTCTGGCGGCCGATGTATGTGTTCGATGTGCTGTGCGGACTGTTTGTGCTGCTGGCGCTGCTTGCCTGGACGGGCCAGCGATGGGTGCTGGCGTTCGTTTGTTTCTGGCTGGCGGTGAAGTCGAAGGAACACGCGGTGTTGTTGCCGGCGGTGATGTTCCTCTATGAGTGGACGCTGGGACAGAAGCGCTGGAAGCCGCTGGTTCCGTTTGCATTGGCTTCGTTTGGGATTGGGCTGCAAGGGGTGTTCGCCAATCGCGCGGCGGGGGCGGATTACAAGCTCGTGTTTTCGCCGGCGAGCGTGCTGGCGACTGGGTGGACGTACGCGAAGCAGTTCTGGTTTGTGGCGTTGTTATTCGCCTTCGGGGCAAGGCGCGAGGATTGGGGCGTGTGGTGGGGCGCGGGCTGGTTTGCGATGCTGCTGGCTCCGATGCTGGTATTGCCGGGGCGGGTGAATCGGGTTTACCTGTATGTGCCGCTGATGGGACTGGCGGGCGCGATTGCACTGATGATCACGGCGCGGGCCGCGGTGACTTGGGGGGGCGGGGTGACGATTTCGTGGCTGGCGTGCAATTTTCTATGGTTCGCCG
>CAYUZM010000288.1:0-6979 GCA_964449665.1 uncultured Solibacteraceae bacterium | reverse complement strand
CTGGTGGCGGGCCTGTTTGCGGCTCCGATGAGCGTGGGCATTCCGGCGCGCAGTTTGGCGAACGTGAAATGCGGCGGCACGACGCGGCTCTCAAACATCTTTCACTCGGCGATACTCGCGGGCATTCTGTGGGTGGGCAGCGAGTACATCGCCATTATTCCGAAAGCGGCGCTGGCAGGCGTGACGGCGTATGTGGGCCTGTGTCTGCTCGAATGGAGCACGTGGCGGCGGCTGCCGCGGATGCGCAAGCTGGATGCATCGGCGTTTTTGGTGACGGCGTTGTCGGTGCAAATGGTGAACGCGGTGGCGGCGGTATTGCTCGGCTGCAGCTTCTATTTTCTGGCGTGGGTGAAGCATAAGCTGGCCGAGCCGGAACGGCATTCCGCGCTTTCGCCCATTTCAGAGCGGGTAGCGCTAAAATGAACGCATGAAGCTGAGTGCCCAGGAAGAGTATGGCCTCCGCTGCCTTCTGCATCTTGCGAAACGGGGAAACGGGTCCTCGCTCACAATCCCAGAGATCAGCGTAGCCGAAGGGTTGTCGGTTCCCAACGTCGCCAAACTGATGCGCATCATGCGCATGGGCAAGCTGGTTCAAAGCGTGCGCGGCCAGGCGGGCGGCTACACGCTGGCGCGGCCGGCCGAGGAGATCAAAGTCACCGAAGTGATGGAAGTGTTGGGAGGCCGGTTTTTCGGTCCGCAGTTCTGCGGGCGGCATTCGGGCCATCAGGAAGTGTGCTGCCATCATACGGATTGTTCGCTGCGCGCGCTGTGGAATTCGGTGCAGTTCATGTTGCAGGCGGTGCTGGGGCAGACGTCGCTTGCGGATTTAATGTTGAGTGAAGACCAGGTGACAACGATGGTGGCCGAACGCACGAACGCAGTGTTGCCGATGTTGGCGCAGGTGCGTCGCGGGATGCCGGGCGTGGGCACCAACCAGGCATAGGCGCGGCATCGCTGGAGACTGGAGCGGGCGCCGGCAGCCGGCCCGTCTGGCAATCCGTTCCAGCGAGCAGATTTTTCCCTCCTTTCGAGCAAATCATTCCCTCTTGCGGCGTTGCGTGGGCGCGGCGGCCTGATCTACGTTGCTGAAAACAGGCGATGGCGGCACTTTGGCACGCGGGTTGCATTCGTTCCTTGCGTCAGGCCGCGCCGAAGAGAGCGGCCACGACGCGTCGAACCCAGACCTAGGAGTGAACTATGAAGCGCTATCGGTGTGTGCTTGCCCTGTTGATGACGGCCGGTCTTGCCTCCGCCAAACACGATGTGGTGGAACGCGTGCAGTCGGCCAGAACGGTGTTTGAGGAAATTATGACGTCCTCGGACAAATCGATTCCGAGGGATCTGTTGGAGAAGGCGCATTGCCTGGTGATTGTGCCTTCGCTGAAGCGCGGCGGCTTCATCGTCGGCGCGCAATATGGTGTCGGCGTGGCGACCTGCCGTCAAGCCGATGGCACGGGATGGACGGGGCCTTCGACGGTGCGCATGGAAGGCGGGAGTCTTGGATTGCAGATCGGCGGCGGCGAAACCGACGTCGTGATGATGATCATGAACTCGACCGGCGCGCAGAAGCTGATGAAGAGCGAGTTCACGCTGGGCGGCGAAGGCGCGGTGATGGCGGGCCCGGTGGGCCGCGCGGCGACGGCGGAGACGGACGCCTACATGCGGGCGGAGATCCTTTCGTATTCGCGATCGCGGGGCGTGTTCGCAGGGGTGGCGATCAAGGGATCGACGCTTCGCTCCGACGACGGCGACAACAAGGCGCTCTATGGGCACGCGGTGACGCACGCCGATGTGTTGAACGGGCGCGAGAAGACTCCGGCGGCGGCGCGGCCGTTGCTGGCGGCCATCGGCAAATACTCGATTCGCGAGAAGAAGTCCGAGCTGGGACCGGGGCCGGCGCGCGCACAGATTGTGAAGGCGGCCTACATGCCGGAGGGCAGCAAGGTTGTTTCCGATAAATCGCAATCGCGGCTGATGCGCGAGGTGCGGCACGAACTGGTGACGCTGCCTTACTACGGCGTGTTCGACAACCTGATGTACAAGGTGGACGGCGGCACGGTGACGTTGATGGGACAGGTGGCGCGGCCGACGTTGCGGAGCAGCGCGGAGAACGTGGTGAAGCAGATTGAAGGCGTGGAGCGGGTGGTGAACCAGATTGAGGTGCTGCCCAACTCGCCCAATGACGACCGAATCCGCATTGCGACGTACCGCTCGATTTACGGGCAGACGGCGTTAAACCGGTATGCGCTGCGCGCGGTTCCGCCGATCCACATCATCGTGAAGAACGGCAACGTGACGCTGGAAGGCGTTGTTGCCAACGAGGGCGACAAGAACATTGCCAACATGCAGGCCAACGCAGTGGCCGGCGTGTTTTCAGTGAAGAACAACCTGCGCGTGGAAGCCGAGCAGTAACCCAGGCGAATGCGGAAGAAAGGAAAATACCATGCTGCATTACTCGGTCGTGTTTCTGATTATCGCGCTCATCGCGGCGTTCCTTGGATTCTCGGGAATCGCGGCGGCATCGGCGGGAATCGCCAAGATTTTGTTTGTAGTGTTCCTGATCCTGTTTCTGGTCAGCCTGATATCAGGACGGAGAACACCGGTCTAAATACCAAAGGAGATAAAGACATGAACTGGGATCACATCGAAGGAAACTGGGCACAGATCAAGGGCAAGGTTCGCGAGCAGTGGGGCCGCCTGACCGACGATGATATCGACATCATCAACGGCAAGCGCGAGCAGCTTGTGGGCCGCGTGCAGGAGACCTACGGGTGCATGCGCGAAGAGGCCGAGAAGCAGGTTCGCGAGTTCGAGAAGAGGGCCAGCGGCTTCTTCGACAAGACTCGCTCAGGGCAGGCGACGGCAGCGCGGTAGGGCTGCCGGACTAGACGGACGCGGGTCGGCCCGCTCTCACTTTCGGGTGGGGGCGGGCTTCGCCGTTTGTGGGGGTTTGGTGGCGCTTGAGGGGTGGGCTGGCGTTTGAGGGGCGGGCTTGATGGGCGGCCATGCGCTTACTGGGTGGCCTCGCGGTTGAAACGCGAAGGTTCACGAGAATTCGGCGCGGATGTGGAGGCGGGTGAGGGTGTAGGCGAACCAGCCGTAGGCGGCGGCGAAGAGGAGGCTGGGCAGCATGGCGATGACGGCGAAGGCGTAGGGGAGACGGTCGATTGGTCCGGGAAGGTTCGGCGTGCCGTTCATTTGGATGAGTTGCAGGGCCATGGCCGGGCCGGCCCACGCCAGGGCGATGTGGAGCGCGAGCACGCAGAGGAGTCCGGCGCGGGCCCATTCCTTGCGGCGCCAAACGCCGAAGGCGCAGATGGCGGTGATCAGTGAGACGGCCGTCAACGAGGTGGCGAAGGTGAGGAAGTGTGTGAGGAGGAAATGGAGGAGGGGTGGGATTCGATCGGCCAGCGAGGGATCGTGGAGGGCCTCGTCGAGAAAGCCGGGGGGCGCGAAGAAGGCAATCAGGATGATCTGGAGCCCGCCTATGAGCGCGCCCATGCCGAACCAGGCACCCATGAGGAGCGAGAGGACGGTCACCGCCCGTGAGGGTTTGGTCATGAGAACTCGGCGTGGATCTCGGGGCGGGTGAGGTGGTAGAGGAGCCAGGCGTAGCCGAGGGCGAAGACGACCGGGTGGAGGGTGCTGACGGCGGCGACGGCGGCCATGAAGATCTTGGCGAGGATGTGGGCCTGCGAGGGAACGGACGAGAGCAGATAGGGAATCATAACCAGCGGCATGATGAAATTGATGGCGACCTGAAGGGCCAGGCATACGATCAAGCCGAGGCGGCCCCATTGTTTGCGCCGCCATGCGGCGATTGCGTAAAGTGCGGTGGCGAGCGATAGCGTCATCGAGAGCAGCGTGAACTCGGGGAAGTGCGCGTACAGATAGGCCATGGCGTGCGGCGTTTCGGGCCTTTCGCGCAATGCCCCGGCCAGGTCGTCAAATGCGCTCGTGGGCAGGAAGGCGGCAGTCACACCAAGTTGAATCAGCCCGATGGTGGCGAGGTAAAGGTGCCACGCGGCAACGGCTACGCATAGTCCGGAGACAAGCTGCGAGGGGCGATTCATTGGAACTCCGCACGAATGGCCGGGCGGGTGAGTTTGCGGAGCATCCAGACGAAGAAGCCGGCGAGGAAGAGCGACTTCACGATGATGAGGGCGAAGGCGACGGTGGTGATGGTGGAGAAGAGCGGGCCGACTTCGAGGGCGTCGAGGTTGCGCATTTGGGAGCGCATGAAGGCGGCCATGAGGGCCGAGGTGGCGATGCTGCCGAGGGAGTAGACGAGGCCGGCGGCGGCGATGAGAAGGAAGGCGATGCGGCTCCATTTCTTGCGGCGGAGGAGGGCGATGGAGCAAAGGGCGAGAAGGGCGGCGACGGCAACGTTGGCGATCCAGAAGAGTTTCGCGTAGGTGAACATGAGGCGGATGGCGATGGGGACGTTGGCGTCGTTGGCAGCGCGCGTCAGTTCCATGCCGCCGGGGCGGAGCGTGGCGAGGAAGGCGAAGAATGCGCCCTGGAAGAGCACGCCGAGGAGCCACATGGCGCTCAGCGAAAGAAAGAGGACGCCGATGATGGTGACGGAGCCCGAGCGCTGCGGTGGAGGCGCGGGCGGGGCGAGCGCCGGGGTCATGGGTTGAGTTTACTCGATGACGACGAGGAGGTCCTTGGGTTCCACGGACTGGCCTGTGTGGACGTAGACCTTGGTGACTTTGCCCGCGATGGGCGCGGAGACGGTGGTCTGCATCTTCATGGCTTCCATGATGAGGAGCTTGTCGCCTTTGGCAACTTTGGAGCCGGGTTCGACGGCGATGCCCGAGACCGCGCCGGGAATGGGCGCGCCGACGTGGCCGGGGATGGCGGGGTCGGCCTTGATGGAAGTGGAGGCCTGCACCTCAAGCGATTTGTCGCGGATGGTGACTTCGCGGGGCTGGCCGTTCAGCTCGAAGAATACGGTGCGCGTGCCGTCGGGGTGCGGTTCGCCGATGGTGAGGAACTTGACGATTAACGCCTTGCCAGGCTCGATTTCGACAGTGATCTCTTCGCCGTTCTTCATGCCGTAGAAGAATTGCGGCGTGGGCAGGACATCGATGCCGCCCCAGGCGGTTTGATTGCGCGCGAACTTGGTGTAGACGTCGGGGTACATCAGGTAGGACATGAGGTCAGTGGAAGCGGGCTTGTGGCCGAGCTTCTTTTCGACGGTGGCGGCGGCCTGCTTCATGTCAACGGGGGCCATGCGCGCGCTGGCGCGGCCCTTTTGCGGCTTGGCGCCTTTGAGGATGATCTGCGCGATCTTCCGGGGCCATCCGCCCGCGGGTTCGCCGAGCGAACCTTGGAACATCTCGACGACGGAGTTGGGGATGTTCACCGAGTGGCCGGGGCCGAGGTTCATGAACTCGTCGAGCGTCATGCCGTGGGAGATGAGGAAGAGGGCCATATCGCCGACGACCTTGCTCGAGGGCGTGACCTTGACGATGTCGCCGAAGGCCATGTTGACACCGGCGTACATGCGGGCAATTTCGGGCCAGCGTTCGCCGAGGCCCATGGATTCGGCCTGCGCCTTGAGGTTGGTGTACTGGCCGCCGGGCATCTCGTGCAAGTAGACTTCGGCGGTGCCGGACTTGGGCGCTTCGTCGAAGGGTGCGTACCAGGTGCGGACGGTTTCCCAATAGTCGGCGCACTTCTGGAGGGCGACGGGGTCGAGGCCGGTGGCGCGCTGGGTGTACTCGAAGGCGGCGACGAGGGAGTTCAAATTGGGCTGAGAGGTCGTACCCGACATGGACGATATCGTGCAGTCGACGGCGTCCACTCCGGAGGCCGAGGCCTGCACATAGCTGGAGGCGGCGATGCCGGAGGTGTCGTGGGTGTGGAAGTGGATGGGCAGGCCGGTGGATTCTCGAAGAGCCTTCACCAGGCGGGCAGCCGCGAAGGGCTTGAGCAGGCCGGCCATGTCCTTGATGGCGAGGATGTGCGCGCCCATGCGCTCGAGTTCCTGCGCCATTTTGACGTAGTAGGTGAGCGGGTACTTGTCGCGCTTGGGGTCGAGGATGTCCCCGGTGTAGCAGACGGCGGCTTCGCAGACGCGGTTGGTCTTGCGGACCGCGTCCATCGGCACCTTCATGTTGGGCAACCAGTTGAGGGAGTCGAAGACGCGGAAGATGTCGATGCCCTGGTTGGCTGATTCGGTGATGAACTCGCGGACGACGTTGTCGGGGTAGGCGGTGTAGCCGACGGCGTTGGAGGCGCGGAGCAGCATCTGGAAACAGATATTGGGGATGGCTTCGCGGAGCTTGCGGAGGCGCTCGAAGGGGTCTTCGTGCAAGAAGCGCATAGCGACGTCGAACGTAGCACCGCCCCACATCTCGATGCTGAAGAGTTGCGAGAGGTGCTGGGCGACATAGGGCGCGATGGCGAGCATGTCGTAGGTGCGCATGCGGGTGGCCATCAACGATTGATGGGCATCGCGGAAGGTGGTGTCGGTGAGGAGCAGGCGCTTTTCGGAGCGCATCCATTCGGCGAGGGCCTCGGGACCTTTTTCAAGGAGCAGGTTGCGCGTGCCGCGCGGCGGGCCGGCGGGGAGGATGTCGAATTCGGGGATGGGCGCTTTGCGGAACTGCGCGGGCGCGGGTTTACCGGCGACCTCGGGATTGCCGTTGACGCTGACCTCGGCGATGTAGGTGAGGAGCTTGGTGGCGCGGTCGCGGCGGGCCTTGAAACGGAAGAGGTGAGGGTTGTCGTCGAGGAAGCGCGTGGTGACGCGGCCGGAGATGAAGGTGCCGTCGTTGACGACGTTTTCGAGGAAGGGGATGTTCGTCTTGACGCCGCGAATGCGGAACTCGCGGAGGGCGCGGTCCATGCGCTGGCAGGCTTGGGGGAAGTTGCGGCCCCAGGCGGTCATTTTGACAAGGAGCGAATCGTAGTAGGGCGTGATGACGGCGCCGCCGTAGGCGCTGGCGCCATCGAGGCGGATGCCGAA
>CAYUZM010000287.1:0-6981 GCA_964449665.1 uncultured Solibacteraceae bacterium | reverse complement strand
TCGATGTCGCTGGCCGTAGAGGCCACGGCCCCCGGCTTCTCGCTTCATTTCATGGGAGGCTTCGATCAGGCCAAGGCGATTGAACTGCTGGCGCTCCCCGAACAGCACACCCCGATGGCCGCGTTTGCGATCGGCTATCACGGCGACCCCGCGGCGCTGACGCCCGAACTGCTCGCCAAAGAGAACAAGGCGCGGACGCGGAAGGCGATTGGCGAAGTAGTGAACCTTTAGCACCACTTTCTCCTTTTGTGCGCTTTCGCGCCGCTACGATTCCGTGCTATCCTGATATCTACGTGGATTGATTTAGGCTTCCAATCCCATCGGAAGCCTGCTACTTGCACCCACGCTAAAAAGTGCTAAAGGCGATGCCACACACACCTTTTCTTCCGTCCCCTATCCTGATTGGTTCTCAAGGCGAACTTGTGCGCTTGCGCGTGGAAGTGGAGCCCCGGTCGTTGGAACGTCTGCTCGAAGCGGTTGCCGCGCTCTCGTTCCCAATCAACCCCGACATCCTCCACCAGTCGATGCCCGCTGCCGTCGCGGTCGAGTTTCCGGCGTACGAGGCCCACATTCCCGAAGTGCGGAGGGCGTTGCGGTCCGGCGGCCTCGGAGAGGCCACGCTCCAGGTGCGATCGGCGCTCGCCAAGGCGTCCTGATCTGCTTCCTGTATGCCTCTCGCGCCTGCGCCGGGCGGGCCTGCTGGCGTTCGGCGCAACGTAGGAAAAATTTCGTACTTTTCTCGGGACCTTTTTCCACCTTCGCTCGTTAGATAGGCATGGGGCTGGTTTGGAGCCAGCGGGGACAGGGCGAAACAACCGAGGACCGAAACCATGCCGAGCCCCAAACTTGCTGCCCTCGCGGCAGCCATATTCTCAGTTTGCCTGCTCCCTGCGCAAGAGCAACCCAAAACACTGCCACCGGCCACGTCCTTTGCCCTGCGTATGGTGCAGGCCAATCGTTTCCGGCTGGCCGCGAAGTTCGCGGAGGCCGAGAAAATCTATTTGGAACTCGTGCGGGAGAGCGAAACCTTCCCCGCCGTCGATGCGCGCCGTCCCAAAACACTGAATAATTTAGCGGCGCTTTACCATACGATGGGCAGGCTGGATGAGGCGGAGAAGCTCTATCTGCAGGCGCTTCCTCTCTATGAATCCACGACAGGCGAGACGTCGTCGGACACCAGTTCCTGCCTTAATAACCTGGGTGAGATCCACCGCCTTCGTGGGAATCTGGCGGAGGCGGAGAAGTTCTTCGTCCGCGCTTTGGACGCCCGCGAGCAACGCTTCCGAAAGTCCATCGAGGAACTCAGCTACACGCTCAACAGCCGTGGCGCCCTGATGAGCGCGACAGGCAACCTTGCCGGCGCATTGGAAAGCCACGAACGCGCCCGCGACCTGCAGGAGCGCTTCCCCACCGAGAATGTCATTCAATATTCGGCCTCGCTCAACAACCTGGCTGAAGTCTACCGCCGCACAGGGCGGCTCGACGAGGCGGAAACGCTCTACCGCAGGGCGCTCGAGATTCGCGAGAAAAACCTTGGCCCGCTCCACCCGGAGGTTGCCACGGTGCTCAACAACCTGGGCGTGCTGATGCGCGACCGGCAGGACTGGCCGCAATCGGAGCAGTATCTTTCGCGCGCGGCGGCGATCTGGGAGAAGGTGGCGCCCACCGGCCACCCGCTCGCCATCCCTTCGCTCATCAACTACGGTGAGATTCTCGCCGAGTCGGGACTTACGCTACGCAGTGAGGCGGTCTTTTTGCGCGCGCTGGAGATGTGCCCCACCTACGTCGGGGCCAGCCACGAGTTTATTGTGCGTTTAAAGAACAACATCGGCGCACTCCACCTCCGGCTGGGTAAGGCGGCGAGCGCGGAACAGTGGTTTACGGAAGCGCGCGCCGCCGCGCAAGCCAATGGAACGACCGACCCCAAGGAACTGCGCGCCGCCGAGCGAGGCCTGGTCAACGCGGTGGCCATGCAGGGCCGCAAAGACGATGCGATGGCGCTCAATGCCAAGTTCGGATTGGCGTTGAAGTAATCGACGTTGCGTGTTCGCAAGCGGAGGGCGTCTCTACGCCCTCCCGAACCGCAGCACGCGCGCGGGCAACGTCAGCAGCGCATGGAGCAACTCCATCACGCCGCCGACGGCGATGCCCACGAGCTTGAACGGCAGCAGCAGCAACCACACGAACGGGTACAGAATCAGCGCCAGCAAAGCCAACGGCCAGCACAGCACGAACAGGATGCACCACATCAGGAAATTCAACATTGCCACTCCCTTCCCAATCCTGTACTACGCACAGCCGTGGCAAAAGTTCCGCGCGCTCAGCCCCCGGTAACCTCCCACTGCTCGGTTTCGCCTTCTCTCCTGACCACCCGTCCGCGCCGAGACAGGTATTCCAAATGAGCCAGTACTTCAAACAAGGCGAATCGCAAATTCCAGGCGGCCAGCGGCCGCGACCACAGAACCGGAAGAAGCTCCCTGGCGGTGCGCGCGCCCATGGCCAGGCCGCCGAGCAATCCGTCACAGCGCACCTCGTGGTGTCGCTTGGCCGACTCCACCCACCCCACCAGTCCCTGAAACGCCCGTCCGTGGGACGGTAGAATCTCGTCGACTTCGAGCCGGACGACACGGTCCAACGACTCGTGATATTCGCCCAGCATGTCGCGTTCCGGCATCCAACTTATATTGGGTGTGATGTTGGTTAAGACATGGTCGCCTGAAATGAGCAGCTTGCGTTCCTGCTGATAGAGCGCCAGGTGCCCTGCCGAATGTCCTGGCGTGTACACGGTCTCGAGCGGTCCAATGCCGGTCTCGATCCGCTCGCCCCCATAGAGCACGTGTTCCGGCTCCAGGGGAACAAATTTGTGCCGCACGGCGGCAAAGGCGCTCTCCATCTCCGCGATCTCGGCGTCGCCCGCGCCCGCGCGGCGCACCGTCGGAGTAAACCAGTCGGCGACATGGGCGGAGGTTGCCACCTCGGCCAAGTGATCGCGCTCCATGGCCGACATCCACAGCCGGGCGCCGGTCCTCTTCAATAGCTCCGGAGCGCCGCCAACGTGGTCCGGATGGGTGTGCGTAAGGAAGATGTCCTTCGCGTCGCGCCAAGGGAGGCCCGCTTCGATGAAGGGGTCGTCGAGCAGATCCAGGCAGGCCTCATTGCCCAGGCCGGTGTCAATGAGCATCCAGCCGCCGCCGCGCCGCACGACGTGCACATACACGTGGTTCAGCTCGAACGGCAATGGCAATCGAATTCGAATCAACCCCGGGGCGGGCTCTTCGACTTTCACCCGGCGGCCCCGCCCACGGCCTCATCGGCGTGATAGGAGCTGCGCACCAGCGGTCCCGCCTCGACGTGCGCGAAGCCCATCTCGGCTCCGGCTCGCCGGTATTCGGCGAATTCGTCAGGCCGGATATAGCGCAGAATCGGAAGGTGCTTCGGCGAGGGGCGCAGGTATTGGCCCAAGGTCAGGATGTCCACCTGGGAGGCCCGCAGATCGCGCATCACGGTTTTGACTTCGTCCATCGTTTCGCCCAGGCCGAGCATGAGACCGGATTTTGTGGGCACGTCCTGGCGCAACTTCTTTGCGTAGGCCAGCATGTCGAGCGAACGCTCGTACGAGGCGCCCAAGCGAACCTGCCGGTAGAGCCGCGGCACCGTTTCCGTGTTGTGATTTAGCACGTCGGGGCTCGCATCCATGAGGAGTTCCATCGCCTCGCGCGAGCCCTGGAAATCGGGAACGAGCACTTCCACGCGGCACCCGGCGACGCGTTCGCGAATGGCGCGGATGGTCATGGCAAACAGCAGCGCGCCGCCGTCTTTACGATCGTCGCGATTCACGCTGGTGATGACGGCATATTTCAGGCCCATCGCTTCCACGGCTTCGGCGACGCGGCGCGGCTCATCCATATCCACTTCCATCGGCGCACCCTTCTGGACGGCGCAGAAGCCGCAGCGGCGCGTGCAGACGTTGCCCAGAATCATGAACGTTGCCGTGCGGCGGTTCCAGCAGTCGCCCACGTTGGGACACGCCGCCGACTCGCATACGGTGTGCAGCCCCAGGCGCGTGATGAGCGCCTTGAGGTCGCGATAATTCTCGCCCACGGGAGCGGGCGCGCGCAACCATTCCGGCCGCTGCACCCGGGGCGGGGCTGTCAGATTTTCCAGGGGAACAAGCACGTCTACTTAGATTGTAGACGGCCTCGTGCGGATTCCTCCGGCATGCCAACGTCGTAAACTTCTACTCCGGATCGGTTGGATTGTTAAACAGCGACGGGAGTGCAATGTTGCCGTGCCCACGCTGAGGGAAATCCACGGCGCTTCGGTCGCCGGGGTTCAGGTTCGACGCCGTGTCATCGGGCGGGAACAGAATCAGCGACGCAATGAAGTCCCGCAAATCCCGGCGCTCGGCGTTGGTCAGCGCCGCGTAGGCGTCACGCACGATTTGCGCCTCGCCTCCGTGCCGCAGGATTACTTCGTTGAGCGTCAAGCTGCGGCCATCGTGACCGTATGGCGCCGTGCTGCCGGCCCCCCAGAGTGGTGTCGTCATGAATTGCTTGCGCATCCCGCCGTCGTATTGGCGCTCCCAGAAGCCGGGCCCCAGATCATGACGCTTCAAATCGCTGTAGATGTCACGAACCAGAAATGATTTGCGCGCGGGGATCTTCGTGGATGGGATGCCGGGCGTATCGTCGCTCGCCTCGAACAGCGGCGTTGCCTGCGCGAAAAGATGGTTGAAGATCCCTTTCGCCGGATCGTAGCGGGTCTCCACATCGGCCACACGCCGGTCGCGGTCGATCTGAAGATCGGCAACATGGCACGACGCGCAGCCGATTCGATCGAACACCTGCCGCCCGCGAACCACATCCTCCGTAATCTCGCCCCGGCCTGGCTTGAAATAGTTCAGCAGATAGAATTCAAGATAGTCGACAATCGCCGCCGGAACCTCGTCGGCGACTCCATCGCCATCGGGGTCCGCACCACCGGCGGCAAGCGGCGACTCGAAGACATCGGTGGCGCCATCCAGCACCATACCGGCCTGAGTCGTCACGCGCCGCCCGCCAATCGCCTGCGCCAGATCGGCGTCCACAGCCTGCAATCCCATCTCGTTCTGTAACGCGCCCACCACAAAATCGCGAATCGAGAAGGTGCTTCCTTCCGCGAAGAACGGCTTCACGCGCAGGTCCGCGTCCACTCCCTCCAACCGCGAATAGTCCACCGTTCCGTCGGCGTTCACCGCGATTTGACCAAAGCTGATGCCCTTCGCTGTCAAATCGCGAACCACACGCACGCCACCCGCGCGTACCAGTGCGACCGCCTCCGCGCGCCGTGCCCTCAACTCCGCGGTAATCTCGTCACCCAACATCTCCTTCAGCCCCAAGCCGAAAAGGTGTGGCGCATTTCGGCTGTCCGGCCGCGTCACCACCGATCCGCCAAATCCGGCCGAACCGCGCGGCTGGCTATGGCAACCTGCGCAACTATCCGACAGCCCGGCGCCCAGCGCCAGCGTCTTTCCAAGGTCACCCCGGCCGTCGCCCACAATTGGGCCGAGACCAAGCTCCCGGCTGAACTTGCGATTGAATAGCTGCCGTCCCCGTCGAATCGCGCGAAATGGGTCCCGCGTGATGATGTACGACGAAGAGTCCGCCGTAAACCAGTCGCCCCTTCCCGCTCCGATCTGCTCCAAATACGTCTTTCGAACACCTTCGCCCGCGGGGTTCGGTGCTCGAGTAGTGTCGATCAACTGCGCCGTGGCCGGAATTGCCAGCAGGTAGACGCACCATTTCCCTTTGAAACCAAACATGATTTCAACCTCCGACTACTACCTGCGGAATCGGAGCGGAAATTTAGCGCATTGTTGCGATCTATTTTGAGACGAGTTGCCGCTGCACGAACGGATTGCCGGGCAGCTTTTTTTCCCAGGTCCTCCACATCGCCAGACGCTTGGCTGCTATGCGTTCGGCATCGGCACGTTGCCCCGCTAGCTGGTAAAGCGTGGCCATCTGCCCGTAAAGAGTCGATAGCTCATTGGCGTCGGAGAGATCAGACTCCGGTTCCGGCTTGGCGGCCTCTATCAGTGCACTCAGTTGCTCGATCGTTTCCACACCCTTCCGGCTTGTGACGGCTTTCGCCTGATACCAGGCCAATGCCCGCAGCGCTGCGACCGCCTCGGAACCCGGTGTCACTTGATCCGACGGGAACAGCTTAAGATCCCGCAGGAGCACGAACGCGGAGTCCAGCCGCTTCCTCGCTTCGCTTGGCTTGCCTAGCCGAACCAGCAGCGCCGACGACTTGGCCAATGCCTGCGCCTCATCTCGCCGCGCTCTGGGGTTGTTCTTGATCTCTCTCGCGTGAACGATAGCTTGGTCATAAACAGCGAGGGCCCGGGCGCGGTCCGAGTACTCCAGCACGCCCGCCAGCTGAACACCGGTGTTCGAAACTCGGAATCTGGAATCCGCATCGGAAGGATCGCGCCGGGCTAGGCCGACGGCGTTTGCGAAGTCTCGTTCGAAGAACTTCGCCGCCTCCGCATACCGGCCCATGCTGATTGCTCCGGCTTCACCCAGAATCTCACCCTGTGTGTCGAGAGCCAGTCCGTAACTTTTCGCCCGCGTCACAGCGGTGTTTCCTGGGGGCGGTTCGAGCAGACGCACGCCTTCCTGAATCGCCGACAATGCGCCATCCAGGTCGCCCGCGCTACGCAGCGCGCGCGCCATCACAATCTGCGCCGCCCCCGCCTGCCCCGGTTGTCCCGTCACTTTAGCGATCTCGATTACCCGGCGCTGCGGAAGGTCCTGCCGCCGCACATCGAGCCCGCCTATGACCGAATGAGTTTCGCTGTCGATGGCGGCCAATAACGCGTCGCGGCCTATTTGGCTTTGCCGTCGCAGCCTCTGTTCGAGCCTTCGCCTAAACCCTGCGGGCCACCGCCCGATGCGATGATACACGCGTCGCGTCGGTTGGCGCCCGCCGTCGCCCGGCATT
>CAYUZM010000286.1:0-6991 GCA_964449665.1 uncultured Solibacteraceae bacterium | reverse complement strand
GGAATGCAATCGGCAAGCGTAAGGAACGAGGCCTTCAAAAGCGAGTTGCCAGACACCATCCCTAAACCTTTGGCTTAGGTTCGTGGCGTCGCCTTCGGCGGCGCATTAGCTCCGGCGCAGTAAACAGCGCGGAGCTGCATCCCCCACCATCATTGCGCAGGGAGGCGCAAAATCTGCAACGTGGTTCGTCCGCCGTATCGATCTGGATCGTCTTGCTAAAATAGGGGCCTCCCCGGTAGCGTTGGCGTTCTGTAGTCGATCCGACCGGAATGGCCCTATGAAAGAAATCCGAGGCAACGCGAAGAACATCAGGGCACTCCTAAGCAGTGCCAAGTACGCCGTTGATTACTACCAGCGGGAGTACAAGTGGCAAACCAAGCAGGTCGCTGAACTGCTCGAAGACTTGGCGGACAAGTTCAGCGAGAGCTACGATCCGGTGCACGAGCGGTCCGCGGTCGAAAACTACGGGCACTATTTCCTCGGCTCGATCATCATAAGCGATAAGGACGGTCGCAAGTTCATCATCGACGGACAGCAGCGACTGACGACCCTCACTCTCCTTCTCATTCGGATTCAGCACTTGCTTGCAGATCCCGAGCAAAAGGGCCAGATCGCCGAGCTGATCTTCTCTCAGAAATTTGGCAAGAGATCCTTCAATCTGGACGTGGCCGATCGCACGTCATGTATGGAAGCCCTGTACTCCGGCCAAACGTTCGACGAAAACGAGCAACCCGAATCGGTTGTCAACATTCTCGCGAGATACCAAGACATCGAGGAGAAATTTCCGCCAGAGCTCTCGGGACCGGCGCTTCCTCACTTCGCCGATTGGCTTATCGAAAACGTCCACCTCGTTGAGATCACGGCCTATTCCGACGAAGACGCTTATACGATTTTCGAGACCATGAATGACCGGGGGCTTTCGCTGACGCCCACCGATATGCTCAAGGGCTACCTTCTGGCGAATATTAGCGATACCGGCAAGCGAACCGACGCGAGTCATGTCTGGAAAAACCTAATCAGCAAGTTACAGACTCTTGGCAAAGATGAGGATGCAGACGGCATCAAGGCATGGTTGCGAAGCCAGTATGCCAAGACCATCCGCGAGCGAAAAGGCGGAGCGTTACCGCAAGATTTCGATCTCATCGGAACGGAGTTTCACCGATGGGTCCGCGATCATGAAAAACTTCTTGGTCTTAAGGCTAGCGCCGACTTCGTGCGCTTCATCGAGAAGGATTTTGCCTTCTATCTGGCTCTATATAGTCGTCTGCGTCTAGCCGCTGAAACACTTACGCCGGGGCTGGAATGCGTCCACTATAACGCTCAGAACGACTTTACTCTTCAATACCCCGTCCTGCTGGCGGCTTTGCGCGTCGGCGACCCCGAGACCGAAATCGTTCGGAAGATTCGAATCGCCGCCGATTACCTCGATATCCTCATTTCGCGCCGCATCTGGAATTGGCGAGCGATTGACTACTCGACCATGCAGTACGCGATGTTCTTGGTGATGGGCGAAATTCGCGGAAAGACCGCCGCCGAGATTGCCGACCTCTTATCCAAACGGCTGTACATCGATACCGAAACATTCGCGTCCAACGATCGATTCCGCTTGCACGGAATGAACGGACGACAGATCCATCGACTATTAGCGCGGATGACCGACTATGTTGAGACGCGCTCTGGTCTGCCCTCACGTTACGCCGAGTACATCAAGAGGAAGGGAAAGGATGGGTGCGAGGTAGAACATATTTGGGCGAATCACCCAGAGCGTCATGAGGACGAATTCAAGCACGCCAGCGACTTTGACGAGTATCGCAATCGGATCGGTGGCCTACTCCTGCTCCCCAAGAGTTTCAACGCGAGCTTTGGCGATTTGCCGTACGCCGACAAGAGGGAACACTACTTAAAACAGAACTTACTCGCTCAAAGCCTCCACGAAAAAGCCTACGAGCGAAGTCCTGGCTTTCTGCGATTCGTGGATGAGAGCGGTCTAACTTTCAAAGCTCATTCTGAATTTAGGAAGGCAGACCTCGACACCCGCCAAGAGCTCTATGGCGCTCTAGCCGAGGAGATTTGGGACCCAGCGCGATTGCAACAAGAACTCAAGTGATCGAGCTCTTCCGGGGAAGGCAAAGGCGTGCTCTATTTGTGCTCCATTAACGAGATGAGCAGAGCACAAAGTGAAATCCGGCGTATTCTCTATCGCCAGAACGAGGTGCAGAAAACGCTATTGTCTTTGTTTCCAATTTATCGTCGTCTTCCCAAGCTGGACGTCAATCCGGTTGTGGGGAATCTGGCCGGATCGGGAACGAGAAACGCGCTTGCTACCTGGTATCGAGTCTACTGGGACGTATCGGCCTCCTGTGTATGTGGAATGCCGAACCTGTTCGGCTAACGTCGGCGCCCCGCAGTTCCAATCCATCAACATGGGGTTGACTACTTATTGGTCACTTGCGCGTGGCCTTGGAAACGGAATGACCGGTGCGCGATGCCTGCCGCAGAGCAGATCGTGAACCGTCACGATGTCGGGCGGATTCTCTTCCGCGAGCACGAGCCAGATGCCGTCTGGATGCTCGCGAATGATTGTTTCCTTGAGTTCGTCGGTCATTGGCTCCATGATGATCCTCCGGTCAATCAAATGCCTCGATGTAGTCTGCCTTCTCGCCCGCCTGCTTAAGCACATCGGCCAGCCAGCGCTTCTTTCGCTTGCCGCGGACCACGCGACCGACAAAGCCGAGCACGGTGGCCTGATTGTCACGATTGCGCCGGATGTCCTCACGCGTGAGCTTGGCGTAGCGTTCCAGAAACTCATTCAGGTTCACGGGCTTCGCGAAAAGGTAGGTGGCGTGCCCCGGCTGCGGAATTTCCGCAACCAAAACGTTGCGCCACACGAACAAGTATTCGTCTCGAAACAGGAACCACGTGCGGCTGCGTTTGCGGAGCTGCTCGAAATAGTAGGGCTCGTAGTCTGGGCGCCACGTGACATGGTGAGGCTTCAGGTGTGCGGACGCGTTGACTTGATCGAACCAGTGCTCGACCTGCGTGTGCTCGATGGGGATCTTTTCGCACTGGTTGCGAATGTGCTGAACCAGATCGGCGTGCTCGCCGAGAAGGGCATGGATCGTTTGGGCGTGCTGAAGGTCCTCGGGAACGTTCGAAGGCGTGTGAACCTGAAGCCGGGATGGAAGCGCGGCCTGCCATTTTCGGAGAATCCACTCGCCGTTGTACAGACGGTATTTGCCGGCGTGAACGAAGGTCGCCTGGACCTCAATACGAGTCCGGAGCCAATGCTTCCAATGGTTCCATGTGAGATCCCAACCCAGCCCTGGGAGGACACTCGAATCGAGCCAGACCTCCAGCTTCCGCCGAGGATCGCGGGAAACTACCCGATCCGCGAAGAACTCGCAACGGCGGAGCAGCAGCGTTACCTTGCGTGATGTCATCTCCGGCTTGTACGCGAGGATCCGGTCAGCGAAGAAAGCGCCTTCGTCGTCGGAGAGATGACCGTCAACTAGGATCGAGCCGAACCCGCCGTACGGAAACAACGGCGCGGCATCTTCGTTCTTGCAAAGCGCGTCGTAGCAATTTCTGAGATCGGAGTGTGCCAGAACGTTGAAGGCTCGTTCGACGTAGGGAAGGTCCCGGGCTTTCGAGTTGCTTACCTGGAGTTCGAGCGAACGCATCCGCCAAGCGAAGCGGAGCTGATCGAGCGTTGCTGTCTCCGGCACGCGGAGAAGCCGGTAAAGAGATTGCGGCTCGTCCCCATCAAGCAGGTAGAAGTAGCGCCGGAGCGCTCCTTCGGACAGGAATAGCGCTTTGGGCCCCTCCTTACAATCTGGGAGGTCCGCGCGGACAAAAGCTTCTCCGTACTTGCCGGGTTTTGGGAGACCGACGTATCCGATGGTCGCGTGCAGAAGTTGTTGGTGTCGCCGACCCGTCGGGGGCTGGATCAAGATTTCGGTGCTCGCCCCTAGAAATCTGAGTTGGTCCCGACGCTGGAGGAACCGAGCAAGAATGCCGGGCGCCTCAGCCGTAGTGCCGTCCTCAAAGCGGCATTGAAGGGACCCGTTGGAGGTCACAACCTCCGCGATGCTGCGCAACTCGACAGCGCCACTAATCACATCAGCAGGATACGGCCAACGACCCAAATCACCAAGCGAGTTTGGCTACGTCCGCATGATGCTGACAATCAATGAGATAGCGGCGGCAAATGCCGCCCAACGACAAGGAGAATTCAACCATGACCGCAGAACCCACGGGCCTGTTCCAGGGACTCGCGCCTCTACTCATCAATCGGACGGTCATCATGACCGTTGCGGCGGACGGCAAGGGGCTCCTGACTCTCAACGTGATCCCGAAGAAAGTAAAAGACGACGAAAGCGACGCGCTGACGACGGCCCTCTGCATTACGGCGAGCGCCGAAGAGCTTGACCGCGACTTGGCCGTACAACTCCGCGAGTTCACGGATGTACACGCGAAGGCGGCGACCAACATTCAGAAGGTCAAAGACGAACTGGCGGCCGCCGAGAAGGCCGAACGAGAAGCTGCCGACGAGCGACGCGCGAAGAAGACGAAAGGCAAAGTCGTTCCACCTGCCGGCGCAGACATGAAACCGGAATCGGTGAAGCCAGTCGGATCCGGGCAGACATCCCTTGGGCTGTTTGACCAAGCTGATGGCGAACCGGATCAGAATTCGCCGGTGAGTGCCGGTGTCGCCGTGGAACAAGGCCAAACCGCTGCCGAAGCGACCGACTATCCGGACTGACGCCCATCACCACCGCCGCAGAAAGAACCCAGACCAAGAAAGAGAGAGGAGGAACGAACGCTATGGCCCTTACCGTTACGAAGATGACCAGAGTTTTCCAATTCAATGGGATTCGCTTGCCTGATCCCAACCCTGAAATGAGCGTCGATAACGTGAAGGCACTGTACAGTGCCAAATACCCCGAACTGACCACGGCTGTCGTCAACGGTCCTGAAGCTGTCGGCGACAAGATGCGCTATACGTTCGATCGAGCGATCGGCAGCAAAGGCTGATGCCTCGCCGCGTGAAATCCCTATCGGGTGAAGTCCTGCGCGAGATCGAAAGACTTGCGCAGGGCACGCACCCGAGACAACAGACTCCTTTGATGAGGTTTACCCAATGTCCGGACTGGCAGAATGCGGCGGTCTCAATTGTTCGGGCTCTCGATGCGTCCCTACATCGGCGGCGGCGTGGGGCTCCGATCTCACCGCCGCCCGGATGGCTACCGCCGAGCACTTGATGGCCAGGGGATCGGGACTGACCATTCCTCGCCTTGACGGTGTTCCGCAGGAACATCAGCTGTGGCAAGGAGAGCAGGCCGCTGCGCGAACAGCCGCGGCATTCCTGAAGGCCGGATTGGCGTCGGAAGAGGACTGGTATCGAGCACAGCGCAACCCCTTCGATTTTGTGAAGATGACTTTGAATCGTTGGGTATCTGCACACTGGGCCACTGAGATTCAGGAGGAATTCAGGCTCCACCTTACGCTCTCGACGAGCCTGGAACGCTATTTCACGGACCAGGAACCCGGCGCCACGTCGGAACTCTATCTCACGATCGAGCCGGAATCGGCTGGATACGTTGTTCTGGGCCCGACCCTGCGGATGCTCGAAACAATCCACTCGCGGTTGCCTGTCACGTTCGCCCACACCCTCCTCGGCTCGCTGAATCGCTGGGTTCGGGTGTACGACTGGCGCGATGCGCTGGAACGCGTGGACAGGCTCCGGGAGTGGTACGAAGTGGACCCGCCGGAAACCCCTGAGGAGGTGCAACTGCCGGATATCGAATCGAGTATTCCGCATTGCATGAAAAGGCAACCGCTCTCTCCGAAGACGCTGGGACGCATCGGCCCTACGATAAGGGACACAACGGCGAGGCATTTGGTGGAGAACGTCCTCGATATCGAGCGGGCCGCCGCTCGTGTCGTTCGCCCTGTCATCGATGAGGATACCAGCGCCATGCTGGCCGATTGCGGAGAAGCGCTCCCGGCCCTGCTGGCGGTTTTCGAGAAACACGACGCAATCGAGGGGCAGTTTGATGAGGAGTCGCAAGGGATGCTCGAAGTCACACCGGAGCCGAACCTGATCATTCGTCTAAATGGAGAAGACGTGGAGAGTGTTCGGGATGCGTTCGATAGGCTGGCAGCCTGCTGCGAGACGCTGGCCTGCGCGAGACGGCTGATAAAGATGATGCCGGGCAACGAACGCCCGGATTGAGGACGGCGTATGAACATCTACGTGGACGTTGGGGGAAGCGAGGCGCTCACGTTGAGAGGGGCGCTCCTCGTGTACCAGGGCAAGAGCCGAAGTTTCGTAGCTTGGCACGAGGCGAGGAACGCGGAGCAAGGCGCTCCGTTTCTCGGTGAGGCGCAGCAATTGACAACCGAATTCGTGCACGGTCTGGCTCAAGGCATAGGGTCACGCATTCCAGTAGAGGTCCTCCCGGAGAATGTGCTGGTCCGCACGGCGGAAGCCGTCGTGTGGTGGACGCCGGCGGCGTACCGAACGATGTTCTTCCGTTCGACCGCCGACGACACTCAGACGTTGAACGGCAAGACGTTCCCGCATCCGCCACTCGTGTGGTGCGTGAGCGGCAGGGAACTGTGGGTGCGTGCAATGCTGGAGAATGCGCGCCCCAAGCCTACGACGAAGCTGCGGGTAGCGCCGTACTTCAATGTAAACGGCGACGATGGGCTGACCTGCCAAGGAACTATGCGATCGCCGGAAGATGCCGGAGTCTCGACGACTCCACTCTGGGAGCGGGCGTTCTTTCAAAGTGAATTCACGCATCAGACCGGCGCCCGGCGACTCACTACCCATCCTGATGGGTTCGTGGCGCTGTGGGCAAGCCTGTCGGGAAGCCGACAGCGCTTTCCGTTAGAACACCTGGCTCCGGCGAATCAGACTCTCTTGGAATTCGTGACGCGTGAATCACGGTAGGAGGTAATGATGCACACGCTCCCCGCCGAACTG
>CAYUZM010000285.1:4034-7016 GCA_964449665.1 uncultured Solibacteraceae bacterium | reverse complement strand
CCCCGCGAACTCGCCGGCGTGCAGGTCTACTTCGATGGCATCCGCGCCCCGCTCTACTGGGTGTCGCCCACCGAAATCCGCGCCCAGATGCCCTGGGAAGTGAAGGGCTCGCAACGCGCCGATGCCGTCGTGCGCACCGTCCGCCGAGATGGCACCACCATTTCGGTCACCGGCACCATATCCGTCCCACTCGTCGCCCAAAACCCCGGCATCTACGCCGAAGAAGGCGTCGCCGACCCACGTCCCGGCATCGTGCTCCACGGCAGCTCGTTTGCCACCGGCACCATCTCCGTCGACGGCTCCATCCGTAAAGACGACGTCGCCACCGTCAACA
Organism: uncultured Solibacteraceae bacterium; assembly: GCA_964449665.1. GTDB lineage: Bacteria > Acidobacteriota > Terriglobia > Bryobacterales > Bryobacteraceae > JAFLBB01. The sequence continues at coordinate 6,682 of CAYUZM010000285.1, read as the reverse complement.
TCGAAGACCGCAAATATACCTACACCGTCGTAGAAGGCGACACCCTCGCCTCCATCCGCGACCGCCTGATCGAACTCATCAATCAGGATCCAAAGGTCGAAGCCTACCCTGCTGCCGCCTTCACTCGTATTCGCCTCCGCGCCCGCGTCGCCGGACCCGAATCGAACAACATCACCATCGGCGGCAGCTCCCGCGAAGGCGATCAGGTCATCATCACCGCCACCAACTCCCAGCTCTGCTGCGCCAACACCGCCGGAGCTCGCGTCACCGAAGACAACCCCGCCGTCCCTGGCGAAACCATCATCGTGCTCGGCACCGGCCTCGGCAACGTAAAACCCGAAGAGGCTCTTTACCAGCAGGTCACCGGCCGCATCTACGAAGGCGTTGAGCTCAACGACCCCGTCGAATTCGTCAGCTCCCTCGCCGGTGGCAAAACCGCCAACGTCCTCTCGGCCGGCCTCATGCCCGGCACCGTCGGACTCTATCAGGTCGTCCTCGAACTCAACTCCGACCTCCCCACCAACCCCCAAACCCAGATGACGATCGCCCAAGACATTTACGTCAGCAACATCGTCACCTTCGCCGTGATCAATAAGAACCCGTCAACCGTGCCGTAACAGCCGTGCCGTAACCCCCGTGCGACCGGCCTCCCGGCCTGTCGAGTCGCGGGTGAACGGCCTGTCGGCCTGCTCTGAAACAGCCTGTCGTAACCCCGGTAATGCCGGTTCTCGGTGAGGCGCAACCCCGGCAAGGCGCACCGCGCCCCGCCGCCATCCTTACCTGCCCGTTGCCCTACCCAATCAACCGGTACAACCCCGGCGCACCCAACATCCCCCGCGCCACCGCCGCCGGCGGCTCCGATGACACATTGCACGTCCGCGCCCCCGCGCGCCCCTCCACGCAAACCTGCGATCCCGCCCGCGACACCCGGTAGGCCCGCTGCGCTCCCCGATCGGCCGCCAACGTGTCCAAAGGCCAATCGCTCCCGGCCACCATCTGCAGGCCCCCATCGTGCCCAATCAACAACGTGTAGCCTGTCTCTTCCCCGCCATGCGCTGCCTCCACCGCCGTTGCCAAAATGCTCGCGGCGTCTTCCAGAAAGCGGTCGTGCGGCGGCCTCACAGTCTACTTTTCGGAGCGCCCCGCCGGACTTTGAGCGAAACTGGTAGTCGATGCGACCGCTGGTAGCCCTCTGCATGACCGCTGCCCTCTGCGCCGCCCAAACGCCGCCGCCCAACCCCGCGCCACCCACGCCCGCGCCTGCCATGCGCGCGCCTGCCACCTCCTCGCCGCCCGCCACCGCTCCCCCCGCCGAACCGCGCCCCATCGACCTCCGCGCCGTCGAACTCCTCCAACAGTTCCCCGCCGTCGCCCGCGGCGCCTGGGGAGCCTACGCCCTCAACCTCGCCACCGGCGAGATTCTCTTCCAGCACAACTCCCACCACACCTTCGTCCCCGCCTCCAACAACAAACTCTTCGCCTCCGCCCTCGCCCTCACCCGCCTCGGCCCCGACCACCGCTTCCTCACCCGCGTCACCGCCTCCCGCCGCCCCAATGACCAGGGCGTCGTCGACGGACCCGTCGTCCTCCAGGGCGGTGGCGACCCCTCCCTCTCCGGCCGCGAATGGCCCTACCGCCGCAACGGAACCTGGGTCGATTCCCTCGCCCCTCTCGACGAACTCGCCGCCCAACTCCAGGCCGCGGGCGTCCGCCGCATCCTGGGCGACATCATCGGCGACGACCGCGCCTACATCCACGAACCCATCCCGCCCGGCTGGGGCGCCGACGATACTCTCTACGATTACGGCGCCCCCGTCAGCGCCCTCGTCCTCCACGACAACTATCTCACCGTGCGTGTCGAAGCCGCCCAGCCCGGCGAACTCGCCCATCTCCGCTCCATCCCCGAAACCGGCTACTTCCAGCTCCTCAACCGCGCGCTCTCCACCCCGCGCGGTCCCTCCCGCGTCGGCTACGCCCGCAATGCCAATGGCCGTGCCATCGACATCTGGGGCAGCGTCTCGGCCGCCTCCCCCGCTTCGCTCGACGTCGCCCTCGACGACGCCGCGCTCTACGCCGCCCACGCCTTTCGCTCGCTCCTGACCCGCCGCGGCATCGCCGTCGACGGCATCGCCCGCGCCCGCCACCGCGATTCCTCCGAAGCCATCGCCACCGGCAGCCCCGCCACCCCCGCCACCCCCGCCACTGGCGCCCCCGCCGGCCCACCACCCGCCGACGACACCGTCGAACTCGCCCGCCGCCTCTCCCCACCCCTCTCCCAAATCGTCCAGGCCACCAACAAACTCAGCCAGAACCTCTACGCCGAACTCCTCCTCCGCGAACTCGCCCGCGTCCGCGGCAAATCCGGCGCCCGCCGCGCCGCCCTCGACGAAATGTCCGCCTGGCTCTGCGCCCTCGGCGCCCGCAACGACGACTTCGCCTTCTACGACGGCTCCGGCCTCTCCCGCCTCGCCGTCGTCTCCCCGGAAACCACCATGCGCGTCCTCAAAGCCATGTACGAAGGCCCCCACCGCGACGTTTGGCTCGACCCCCCCCCCCTCCGCGGCGACGACCGAACCCCCCCCCAGCCCTGCCAACATTGGACCCGACACCCCGCCCCCGCCCAAACCCGGACCCCCCCCCCCGCCCCC
>CAYUZM010000285.1:3025-4024 GCA_964449665.1 uncultured Solibacteraceae bacterium | reverse complement strand
CACCTCGACACGCCCTCCGGCGACGTCATCGCCTTCTCCATCATGGCCAACAACGCCAACACCCGTGCCGCCGGTATCCGAGGCTTCATCGACGCCCTCGTCATGGCCCTCGCCGCACCCACGGCGCCCGTCCCCGCCATCCCGCCAACCGCCGCCCCCACGACCGCCCGAACCATCGCCCCCTCCACCGCCCCCCAAATCACAGGTGCGCAAATCGCCAACCCGCAATAAAATGGTTCAGGGAGAACTCAATGCCGATTTTCGAGTACGTTTGTGAAGACTGTGGAACCAAGTTCGAAAAGCTCGTCCGCAACGGCGTCGCCGTCGCCTGCCCCGGCTCCGGACAGGAGCATCTGAAACAGCAGTTCTCCACCTTCGCCGCCAAGGCCGACGGTTCGGCTCCCGAACCCCGCATGGGTGGCTGCGGCGCCGGCATGTGCCGCCAACCCGACGTCTGCGGCCGCAACTAGCCGCAACCGGCTCCGGCCAACCCAGCCAGCGGACCTCGCCGCCCTGCACACTCTACTCCGCCTGCCCGGCCGCCCCCGCCTCAGGCTGCGTCATCGCCTCAAACCCAGCCTGCCCCAACGCTGCCCCCGCGCGCGCAAAATCCTCCGCCCGCACATAGAAGAACGCCCCCGCCCGCTGCGACCGGAACAACACCCCGCCTACGTAATAATCCACCTCTACGGCATACTCCACCCCGGCCTCGTCCAACAACGCTTCCACGCGCTGCGAATGGCGCAATTTCTTGCCGATGTAGAGGAGGTCGAGTTCCTCGTCGCCGAAGAACTCAGGAGGCTGCCGCACGCAAACCCAGTGTAGCGTAGCGATCCCGCACGACAAACCGCCGTTGCCCCACCCGCGCACCCGTGGTCGGTCCGGAGCGCACAGCGCCAAGCCGGAACGGCGCAGGCTGCGTTGTGCGCGATAAGGAATGGACGCGGAGCGCACAGCGCCAAGCCGGAACGGCGCAGGCTGCGTTGTGCGCGATAAGGA
>CAYUZM010000285.1:0-2925 GCA_964449665.1 uncultured Solibacteraceae bacterium | reverse complement strand
GGACGCGGAGCGCACAGCGCCAAGCCGGAACGGCGCAGGCTGCGTTGTGCGCGATTCAATATTTAATACAGAATCTGCGGAGGCACGATCAGCCCAAAGTTCAGGAACCCGCCCAGCAGGCTATCCCGCTCCGTGATCGATACCCAATCCAGCGCCGCCCGCTCGCCATTCTCGGCGAAGAACCCCACGCCGCCGCGCTTCAGCCTGCGATCGTTCCAGGCGTCCACCAACTGGCCGTTCACCAGCGTCGTGAACTTGTCGCCATGCACGGTCACCTGCACGTCATAAGCCTTGCTCGGCTGAATGTTAATCGGAATCGGCAACTGTACCTTCCCGATCGTATGCCCGCCCACCGTCGCCCAGCGCGCAATCTCCGCCCGCAGACTGTCCTTGCTCCGCGACACAATCAACTTCGTCCCGTAGAAATTCTGGTCGTCCTGCGCCCGGAATGCCCAACCCACCGCTTTGCTCTCAATCCGCGTCTGGAACTTCATCTGGTAGTCGCCCAGCGTCAGCGTGGGCTTCCACAGTTTCAATGCCGACGGATAGATCGCGCCCGCCCGGATCACCCAATCCTGCGCGCTCGCCCCGGCCGAATCGAGCGTCGGATTCGCGCTCTGCCAGTCCCGCAAGTCCGCGCTGAACTCTTCCCGCAGCTTGATCGAACCCTTGAACGGAAGCGCCCGCGTCAGCCGGTCGCCCAGCCCCGCCGTCGGCGGCAGATAGCTGATCGGCGACTTGATCGAGCCGTCCTGGCCCGCATGCGGCAGCAACAGCGTCAGCGCCAGCGTCACCACCACCAGCAGCACACCCGATCCAACCCCAAAACTCGCCTGGCTCTTTTTCTCGCTTGTCTGGATCTCACTGGCTGTAACCACCCAGCCATCTTCGTAATCGACGGAGCTCCCACGTGCCATGCGCGCGGAGTACATTCGCTTCGCCCGCAGCCGGTGGTCTTCGCTACAAAACTGGCGATCCTGCAGGCTCCGGAGAAGACCAATCCGCTTTCCACAATGCAAGCAACGCATGGCCTTTTCCTTTCTCCGCCCTATCCCGGGGCTGGTTACTGGATGAGGGTGGGGACCACCTCTCTCCGTCTACGTCCACATAGTATCAGCGATGCATCGATAGTCCATCGTTGTAGGTAGTCTCTAGGGGAAATCTAAGGTCATTCCACGCCTTTTGGCCCCATCGGCTTAGTAAGGTCCACATCCGCACCCTGTCGTCCTAAGGCGGCCCTCCCCTCGCACTGGTCAGGTTCCCGCCCAACTTAGAATCGGCAACCCCCGCTTCGTTCTACAGAGAGAAGAAACCGGAAAGTTGTCCCCGCCAACTCCCCTCCGCCCCCGCCAACTTGGTAAACTATAGATTCCCCACGGAACTACATCCATGCCTCTGCCCGCCCGCGCTCCCGACCCGAAAATTAACCCGGAAATCGACCGCCTTCTCTATCAAGTCGACGTCATCGTCCAGGAGGCCGAAGGACTCGTCGACAAGATCAACAATGAGCAGTTCAACTGGTCGCCCGCTCCCGGCAAATGGTCCCTCGCCGAAAACCTCGACCATCTGAACGTCGCCAACGGCCTCATGATGACCACCATCTCCGTCGGCATCACCAAAGCGCGCTCGGAAGGCCTGCTCAGCGACGGCCCCTTCACCTACGGCTTCCTCTCCCGCTACTTCTACCGGAAAATCCAGCCCCCCGTCAAAATGCGCTTCAGCGCCCCGCGCCACTTCTGGCCCAAGAACGCTGAATCCAAAAAGGCGGAAATCGAACAGGTCATGGGTCAGTTCCGCGCCTCCCACGAACGCTTCAAGCAGCTCATGATCTCCGCCAACGGCGTCGATCTCGCCGGCCTCAAAGTCGTTTCGCCCGCCGCCAGTTGGGTTCGTTACGAACTCGGCATGGCCATGTGGATCATGTGCGGCCACGACCGCCGCCACCTCTGGCAGGCCCGCAACGTCCGCAACCACGCCGGCTTCCCGCAATAGCCGGGTCCCCGGCCCCTGCCTCCATTTTTTCTGCAGGCCTTTGCCAACCCGAAGGCCTCATCCTTCGTCATATCCTGCGTGATACATTCAGGTGTAGAAGGTTGAGGTAACCATGCCCCCTGGCCGCTTTCCCATTCCACAAGGCACGCTCGACATGCTCATTCTCCAGATTCTTTCTCTGGAGCCCGCCCACGGCTACGGCATCGCCCAGCGCCTGGACCAAATCTCCCAAGCCGTCGTCCAGGTCAATCAGGGATCGCTCTATCCCGCCCTTCACCGTCTGGAACAGAAGGGCTGGCTCAAGGGCGAGTGGAAGCCTTCGGAGACCGGGCGCGAGGCCAAGTTCTACTCGTTGACCTCCTCCGGCCAAAAGCAACTGCGCGTCGAAAAAGAGAGCTGGGCCCGTCTCACCGGCGCCGTCCAACTGATCTTCAACGAAGGAGCGGGCCGGTGAAACGCCTCCTCAATTGGTTCCGTCTCGGCCGCCTGGAAAGAGGTCTCGACCGGGAACTGCGCTACCACCTGGATCGCCGCGTAAACGACCTCGTTCGCTCCGGTCTCTCCGCCCCGCAAGCACGGCGCCAGGCCAACCTGGAACTGGGCGGCGTCGCGCAGGTTCAGGAGGAAATTCGCGACGTATGGCTCACCCGCTGGATCCGCGACTTCGCCTACGACCTGCGCCTCTCCGCGCGCACCTTTCTCCGCTCCCCGTCGTTCACGGCAACCGTCGTGCTCTCGCTCGCCCTCGGAATTGGGGCCGCCACGGCCATCTACTCTCTAGTCGATCAGGTCATCCTTCATGCGCTTCCGGTTCGCGAGCCCGAACGCCTCGTCTTGATCGACTGGAAAGGCGACGGCGCCTCCACGAACGCCTTCGGCAGCTACAACCTGATGCCGTACCCGCTCTGCCGCGGCCTGCAGCAACAGACGCAG